>NZ_CBDLAM010000089.1:0-15434 GCF_965301125.1 Anaerosporobacter sp.
AATGACTTCATTGAAAGTCGTGAATAACATCAGCTAACAAAGGAGTAAGATGAGCATAACAATCTAGTACTATTAAGAGCCTTTACTAAGATGTATGCAATGGCAGGATTGCGACTTGGTTATCTGATGACATCGAATTATGAGTTGTTAGCTAAGATGAACAATGTAAGTCAACCGTGGTCAGTATCGATCCCCGCACAAGCAGCTGGTGAGGTCGCGCTAAATCAAGACCAATATGTAACAAGAACGAAAAATTGCATTAAAAGAGAAAGAGAATATCTTTGTAAGGAACTTGAAGCCTTAGGTATTCACTACTTTGAACCAGAAGCAAACTATATCTTCTTCTATGACCAGTTAGATTGGAAGAAGGAACTTATAAGAGAGGGAATCTTAATACGTGATTGCAGTAATTACCTGGGATTATCTAAGGGATATTATCGCATTGCCATCCGTACTAGATTAGAAAATGAAGTCTTAATTAAAGCGATGAGAAAAATTAAAGGAAGGGCGTAGACCATGGCGAAATCAATTATGATTCAAGGAACGATGTCCAATGCAGGAAAAAGCATCTTAGCAGGAGGCCTTTGTCGTGTATTTGCACAGGACGGTTATAAGGTAGCACCATTTAAGTCACAGAACATGGCATTGAATTCTTTCATAACGAAAGAAGGTCTTGAGATGGGAAGAGCACAAGTGATGCAAGCAGAAGCAGCTATGGTACAACCATCGGTTCTTATGAATCCAATCTTATTAAAACCAACCAATGATACGGGATCGCAGGTTATTGTCAATGGAGAAGTTGTAGGAATAATGTCAGCAAGAGAATATTTTGCTTGTAAGAAGCAGTTTTTTCCTACGGTGCTAGATGCCTACCATAGATTAGAAGAAGAGCATGACATTATTGTAATTGAAGGAGCAGGTAGTCCAGCGGAGATTAATCTCAAGAAAGAAGATATTGTAAATATGGGAATGGCTAAGAGAGCAAAAGCTCCTGTGCTTTTAGTGGGAGATATTGATCGTGGTGGAGTTTTTGCACAGTTGCTTGGTACGATTTTACTTCTTGAGGAAGAAGAACGTGCTATGGTAAAAGGTCTGATTATAAATAAGTTCCGTGGAGATAAGACAATTCTTGAACCAGGACTTCGAATGTTAGAAGAGAAAGTCGGAATTCCAGTGCGTGGCGTAATGCCGTATTGTAACCTTGATATTGATGATGAAGACAGTTTATCCGAACGATTTACCAAAAAGCATACAACGGGGTTAATTGATATAGCTGTAATTCGTTTGCCTAGAATCTCTAATTTTACAGATTTTAATCCATTTGAATACGTGGAAGAAGTATCCCTACGTTATGTTAAGACACCTAGTGAATTAATGGACCCAGATATGATTATTATTCCAGGAACCAAGAATACTATAGAGGATTTATTATGGCTAAGAGAGACAGGGTTAGAAGCTAAGATACTACAACATGCCGCAAGAGGAAAAGTAATCTTTGGTGTATGTGGTGGATATCAGATGTTAGGGATCACGCTTTCAGATCCAGATAGTATTGAGACGAATAAGCTAGATTTTAGAATGGTAAAAGGATTAGGCCTACTACCAATCGATACCGTATTCCTGCCTGAGAAGACAAGAACCCGCGTTCATGGAACATTTACAAAGGTTGAGGGTGTGCTTAGTAATCTATGTGGAGTAGAATTTGAGGGATATGAAATCCATATGGGAGATACGAATTCTTCAGGAGTTCCACTAACGAACTTGACGGATGTAACAAAGAGTGGTACGGTGAAAGAAGATGGAAATAACGTAGGAAATGTATATGGAACTTATGTACATGGAATATTCGATATGTCTGGGGTAGTAAATGGAATCGTAGAAGCATTACTAAAGAATAAAGGATATGATACGGCTAATGTACATGCCCTTAATATAGAAGAATACAAAGAGACACAATACAACCTGTTAGCAGATGCAATTCGTGAAAACCTTGATATGGAAGCAATCTATCAAATCATAGAGCAGGGAGTGTAGTTAAATGAATTAGAAGATGAGATGGATTGTAGAGGAGGAGTACTCTTGAAGATAGAGTTAGAACAAGTATTGCCAACAGAGATTGAGAGACGTAGTTTTGAAATTATTACAGAAGAATTAGAAGGAAGAACATTTCCTAAGGAGCAGGAGATGATTGTCAAAAGGGTAATCCATACAACTGCTGATTTTGATTATGCTGATAATCTGAAATTCTCTGAAAATGCAGTTGTGAAGGCAATTGAGGCAATTAAGGCTGGAGCTCATATTGTTACGGATACGCAGATGGCCAAAGCAGGTGTTAATAAGAAATCCCTTGCAAAGTATGGTGGAGAAGTACATTGCTTTATGTCCGATGAGGACGTTGCTAAAGAAGCGAAGGAATTAGGGACAACAAGAGCAACAGCAAGTATGAACAAAGCAGCTAGACTCAACGAGGACGTTATCTTTGCCATTGGAAATGCGCCAACAGCGTTGGTGCGTCTATATGAACTAATTAACGAGCATAAGATTACACCAAAATTAATCATTGGTGTACCAGTAGGTTTTGTTAATGTAGTTCCATCAAAGGAATTAATTATGCGGATGGATATTCCTTATATTGTAGCAAAGGGAAGAAAAGGCGGTAGTAATGTAGCTGCAGCAATCTGCAATGCACTATTATATATGATTGACAACGAGCGATAGGAGGCAACAGTATGGACATTCAAATGGTGGGAATCGATCATTGCAAGGCTTCTATCGAATATAGAGAAAAGTTTAGTTTTACACATCATGAATCACTAAGTGCCATGAACCAGATTATGGAGTGGTACAAAGATAAAATTACAGGCTGTGTAATACTATCAACATGCAATCGTACAGAATTATATATTAGTTGTGAAGAAGAAGCTATGGAGCCTTATGAGATTTTGTGCCGTATTAAAGGCATAGATTCTGAGGCTTATCAGAATTTCTATACCGTAAGAAATGGCAGTGAGGTGGTAGAACATCTCTTTTCATTGGCGTGTGGATTGAAATCGAAAGTATTTGGAGAGGATCAAATTATTACACAAGTAAAAGAAGCACTAACGAATGCCAGAGAGGCGGAGACTACCGATATCGTATTAGAGAAGTTATTCCAAACGGCCATAACAGCAGCTAAGAAGGTAAAGTCAAGTGTACATCTTACTGCTGTAAATTCCTCGGTTGTAGAGAATATGATAACGGTACTAACAAGAGAGTTTGATACGGTAAACGGTTTACCTTGCCTGGTAATTGGTAATGGAGAAATCGGTAAGTTAGCTGCGACGCGTTTATTACAGATGGGCGCGAAGGTTACTATGACATTACGGCAATATAAGTGTAGAGAAGTAGATATACCACTGGGGGCTCATTGTATTGATTATCAAGAACGATATAATGTGCTTTCTGGAATGGAGGTTGTGGTAAGTGCAACTGCGAGTCCGCATCATACGATTCAATATGAGGAGGTATATGAAATCTTACATGATGGGAAGAAGAGAATATTAGTAGATATGGCAGTTCCACGAGACATTTCTCTTCGTTTAGCAGAATTAGAGAATATTAGGCTATATAATATTGATAGTTTAGGTGGAGTATCTACAGATACCATTAATAACCAGTCTGTTGCGCTTGCTATTGAAATCTTAAAGGAGTATGAAGAAGAATTTACTACATGGTATCTATTTAGAGAGTATATTCCATTAATCCAAAGTGTCGGAAGGACTTCATCTATGAGTGTTTTAAATCGTATCGATAAGCAGATGAATAGAATCGTGAAGGATTCTGAGTCAGTAGAGGAGATTAGAAAACTTGTGAAGGCCGCATCAAACCGTGTAGTAACCAATCTACTGTATGGTTTGAAAGAGAACCTTGATAAAAAACAGTGGAGTAGTTGTCTTGAGGCTATTGAAAATGCATCAAAAAAGAATGAGGAAGTGTAGGTATGGAAGGGGCATATTTCCCAATATTTATTAACTTAATAGAGAAACGAGTGGTTGTAGTAGGAGGAGGAGAGGTTGCTACTAGAAGAGTACAGACATTGTGCTCCTTTGGGTGTAACATAGAAGTGATCGCACCTGAAATCTCAGATTCACTTATAAAGTTAGTGAAAGAGGAGAAGATTGTTTGGCACGCTCGTAAGTATCAACAAGAGGATGTATGTGGGGCAACGATTGTAGTAACAGCGACTAATCGAAGAGAGATTAATCAACTTGTTGGTAGAGAATGCACTACGCTTTCCATTCCAGTTAGTGTGGCTGATAGTAAAGAAGAATCAACATTTTATTTCCCTGGTATTGCGAAAGAGGACTCGGTTGTTGTTGGGGTTACAGCTAGTGGGACAAATCATCGCATTGCCAAAAGAGTTACAGATGGAATAAAGAGTGTGTTGAGGTCAATGGTTGATGAATGATTTTGCGTAATTGTGTTATTCAATGATGTGCATCGAATAACACTTTGGAGATAAGTTTCTTTATAATAGGAGAGTGTGTATGGAAAAGAGAATTAGGAGAAGAATTCGAATTGGAAGTAGAGATAGTAAGCTCGCAGTAATACAGTCAGAAATCGTTATGGAGGCAATTAGGAAGGCACATCCAGATATAGAACTTGAATTAGTCACGATGAAAACAACCGGTGATATGATTCTACATACAAGCCTTGATAAAGTTGGAGGGAAAGGTCTGTTCGTGAAAGAGCTGGATATCGCTCTTAGAGAAGGTAGAATTGACTTATCCGTTCATAGCTTAAAAGATATGCCAATGGAGATACCGGAAGATTTACCTTTGATAGGATTTTCTAAGAGGGAAGATCCAAGAGATGTTCTTATCTTAAAAGATGGATTTCAGATCGAAACAGAAGCGGGGATTATCGGTTCATCTAGTAAGAGAAGAGTACTTCAGTTAAAGAAGTTATATCCTAACTTGCAATTTGAGACCATACGTGGAAATGTTCAGACTAGACTTAGAAAGTTAGAAGAGCAAAATTACAATGGAATTGTTCTAGCATTAGCAGGTATCAGAAGATTAGGATTAGAAAATATCGTAACGAAGGTATTATCTACAGATGAAATGATACCAGCAGCAGGACAAGGAATACTTGCGATTCAAGGAAGAAGAGATTTCGACTATTCTTTCTTAGATCCATTTCTTAATAAGGAATCAGAAATTATAGCAACTTGTGAACGTGCATTCGTAACCGCACTTGACGGAGGTTGCTCTTCGCCTATAGCTGGTTATGCACAGATCGAAGGCAATGAGATTAGATTGCAAGGTTTTTATTGTGAAGAAAACAGGGAAGATATCCGTATTGGAAGTATTCATGGTGAGATAGAGAAAGCTGCAAAACTAGGGGAAACATTGGCAAGACAATTAAAAGAAGGTAGATAAAGGGGAAATGGTATTTGGGCAGGAAGGAGTTGGCTTGTTTATATGACAGATAAAAAAGGCAAGGTATGGCTTGTAGGTGCGGGGCCTGGAGATATTGGGTTGTTAACCCTGAAGGGTAAAGAAGTACTTGAGTCAGCTGAGGTAGTTGTTTATGATGCGCTTGTGAGCGATGAGATTGCTGCATTGATACCATCCTCTGCAAAGAAGATAAATGTGGGAAAACGTGCGAATCACCATCTTGTACCACAGGAGGAGATTAATCAGATACTACTCGATGAAGCTCTTGCAGGAAAACGAGTTGTTAGACTGAAAGGCGGAGACCCCTTTGTATTTGGCCGAGGTGGAGAAGAGTTAGAATTGTTAGTGGAACATAACATAGAATATGAAATAGTACCAGGAATTACTTCCGCTGTCGCCGTTCCTGCTTATGCGGGAATACCAGTTACCCATAGAGATTATACATCTTCTGTGCATATTATTACAGGGCATGCAAGAAAGGGAGGAGTATCAAGAATTCAATATGATGCTTTAGTTAAGATGAATGCAACTCTCATATTTCTAATGGGAATAGGAGCGCTTGAAGAGATTTGCAATTCGTTAATGGAAGCTGGTATGAATCCTGATACGAAAGCGGCTGTCCTAGAGAGGGGAACAAGTGCCAAGCAAAGAAGGGTTGTGGCGACGGTAGCTACAATAAAAGAGGCATCAGATCAGGCAGCTATTCAAACTCCTGCAATTATTGTGGTAGGTGAAGTGTGTAGCTTGTCTGATTCTTTTGCGTGGGTTGATAAACAGCCACTAGCAGGTATTCAGGTAGTAGTGACAAGACCGAAGGAAAAGAGTTCTTCGTTAAGTGAAAAATTACGCTCTAAGGGAGTGCATGTTATAGAGATGCCAGCAATTAAAACACTTACTTTAGATACAGAGAAAGATTTGAAGCGATTTACTCGAAGCATTGAACAGATTACTGAAGTAAGAAAGAAACATTGGATTTTGTTTACTAGTCCAAAAGGGGTTGAGAGTTTCTTTACATTATTAGAAGCCACAGGAAAAGATATACGACAATTATATAAATCAGATGTTAGGTTTGGCGTAGTTGGGAATGCTTCAAAAAAGGAATTAAGACATCATGGTATAGAGGCAGATTATATGCCTGAGATATATTGTGGGAAAGAATTAGCTAAGGGATTAGTCGGATTAGTAGATACCGTTGATAAAGATTCTTATGTAACCTTGTATCGTGCCAATAATGCTTCGGAAGATATAGTAGAGGTTTTAGAAGAAAATCAAATGGAATACCAGGACGTGGCGGTTTATGATACAGAATATTGTGCTGACAAAGAATTAGTGGAAAGAATACAAACTGGAATTGAGAAAGACACGATTGATTACGTAATGTTTACTAGTGCTTCTTGCATTAGAGCGTTCGTATCCTGTCTAACGGATATGGATTATAATAAGATAAAGGCAATCTGTATTGGGGAACAAACCGCAGCAATGGCAGAGCAATATGGTATGCAGATTCAGATTGCTAAGAAGGCTACTATAGACAGCATGATTGAATGTCTATTCATGTGAGGTTGATTTAACGCATTTGCGTATTTACTTTGTTGGTACGCAAATACAGGAAAGTTTTCTAAATGAATAAATATTCCTTCTAGTATACCAGATTTATATTAATAGGAAATTTTATTACGAAGAAGACAAGAATAAAAAGAATGGAGACTTTAGATGGAATTACGAAATAGACCAAGAAGGTTAAGAGGGAGTCAAGTACTTCGAGATATGGTTAGGGAAACGAGAGTTTCGAAGAATGGTTTAATCTACCCGGTATTTGTGAAAGAAGGGCAGAAGATTAGGGAAGAAATTTCAGCTATGCCTGGTCAATATCGTTATAGTTTAGATACATTAGCATATGAATTAGAGCAAATTCAGAAATCAGGGGTACGAGGAGTTTTATTTTTTGGGATTCCTGAACACAAGGATGCGTGTGGTAGCGGGGCTTGGGCTGAGGATGGTATTGTGCAAAAAGCAGTTGAACTTGCTAAGAAAGAATTTCCTGAATTATATCTAATTACTGACGTTTGTCTATGTGAATACACTTCTCATGGACATTGTGGTGTATTACATGATCATACCGTAGATAATGATAGTACCTTAGAATTGTTAGCGAAGACTTCATTATCCCATGTCCAGGCAGGTGCGGATATGGTGGCTCCATCGGATATGATGGATGGTAGAATCTTAGCAATTCGTAATACATTAGATGGTGCAGGTTATTCGAATACCCCTATTATGTCATATGCAGTGAAGTATTCATCATCCTTTTATGGACCATTTCGTGATGCAGCTGGTTCAGCACCAGCCTTTGGTGACCGTAAATCATATCAGATGGATTATCACAACAAGAGAGAAGCAATTAAGGAAGCAGAATTAGACCTTGCGGAAGGTGCGGATATTCTTATGGTAAAACCAGGGCTTGCCTATCTTGATATAGTAAAAGAGATTTCCGAGCGTTTTCCTGTACCTTGTGCGGTATATAGTGTTAGTGGAGAGTATTCAATGATTAAAGCGGCAGCAATGGCGGGCTACATAGATGAGGCGGCAGTAGTTAGTGAATCTGCGGTTAGTATGTTTCGTGCAGGAGCCGATATTCTTATCTCTTATTACGCCAAGGAAATAGCCGGATATATTGATGAAGGAAGAATTGGGTAACTCATCGGTGCACTTGTGTATTTTTGGTATTGATGCGAAACTCTATATACGTTTGCATAGCTTCTTAACTCACGTACTATGTCACAAAACACGTTATAATAATAAGGGGGATTTTCAATGTTAAAGCAAGAATCCTTAGTCGTCATAATTGAGGACCAAACAAGAAGAGCATTGTGGGAAGTAAAGAATGTAATTGACTGTATACCAAATGAATTATGGAATAAGCTATACTGCGAAATGCCGTTATGGAAGCATGTTTATCATATGTTGCATTCATTAGATTTGTGGTTTATTAATCCTCGTGATATTAATTTTCAGGAGCCATCTTTTCACGAGAAGGATCTAAATAATCTTGATGTTACTAGTGAGAAGAGACTGACAAGAGAAGATTTGGATAGTTATTATAATCAAACAGCAGAGAAAATAAGACACTATATAGATGATTTGCAGGATAACGAACTATTAGAAATGCCAGCCAATTGTGATTACACGAAATTTACTTTAATATTAGCTCAATTTAGACATTTGGATTCTCATATGGGCATGATTATGGGTTTTATAATTGATGATACGAATCAATGGCCGCGAGTAGTTGGATTAGAAAAAGAAATTCCTCAAGGAGATTACAACAAATTTTTCGAGTAAAGTAAATGACATATTTACAAGAATGGGAATCGGGAATCATCTTGAATTATGCAAGGAGGTAAGAATGAAGACAGATAAATCAGAACGTTTATTTACAAAAGCAGTTGAGATTATACCAGGTGGTGTGAATAGCCCAGTTCGTGCATTTCAAGCTGTCGGAGGAAGTCCAAGATTTATAGACCGCGCAGAGAAACAATATATCTATGATGTGGATGGAAATGAATATATTGATTACATTGGTTCTTGGGGACCGATGATTCTTGGACATAAGAATGAGCAAGTACAAGCTGCGGTACAAGAAGCAATTGATAAAGGACTTAGTTTTGGAGCTGCTACTGAAATTGAAGTAGAGATGGCACAGTTAATCTGTGATATTGTACCTTCCATAGAGATGATACGTATGGTTAATTCAGGTACAGAAGCAGTTATGAGTGCGATTCGTGTTGCAAGAGGATATACAGGACGAGGTAAAGTTATTAAATTCGAAGGTTGTTATCATGGACATGCAGATGCCATGCTTGTTAAAGCAGGCTCAGGTGTTATGACGTCAGGGGTGCCTGATAGTGCTGGTGTTCCTGCTGGTTGTGCAGAAGATACTCTAACTGCAATTAATAATAATCTTAAAAGTGTAGAGAAACTATTTTCTGAGAACAAAGGTGAAATTGCATGTCTAATCGTTGAACCAATTGCTGCGAATATGGGTGTTGTTTTACCTAAGGAAGGCTTCTTGCAAGGATTAAGAGAAATCTGTACAAGAGAAGGCGCACTTCTAATCTTTGATGAAGTAATTACTGGTTTTCGTCTGCAATTAGAAGGTGCATCTGGTTACTTTGATATCAAACCAGATTTGATTACGTATGGAAAGATTATAGGTGGAGGTATGCCAGTTGGAGCATATGGTGGACGTAAAGATGTGATGCAAGTGGTATCTCCTGTAGGAGCAGTATACCAGGCAGGAACATTAAGTGGAAACCCAGTAGCTATGCATGCGGGGATTACACAGCTTAGAATTCTGAAAGACCACCCAGAAATCTATAGCCAAATTAATGAGTATGGAGAGGAATTACGCTTAGGGTTACGTGACCTAATTAAGAAGTATCAAATTTCATGTGTAGTGAATGGGATTGGTTCCTTGAGTTGTCTGTTCTTTACAAAGGGACCTGTCGTAGATTATGAGTCAGCTAAAACTTCTGATACCATCTTATTTGGTAAGTATTTTAATCATATGTTGAATAAAGGACACTACATTGGTCCAAGTCAATTTGAAGCAATATTTTTGTCTGCAGCTCATACGCAGGAGAATATTCGAAAGTTCTTAGAAGATATAGAAGAATTTTTTAAACAATGTTAGAAATGGTGTAACTTAATAAAATTAAGCAGCCAGTAGACGTAAAAATCTACTGGCCTTTTTATGTCTAAAATTCTATTGATATTATATATTACAAAATCAATTATCGCTAAATTCAAAAGTACTATTCTACCACTTTACTAATCCCTTCAACGTTCTTACTCACTCTCATACGCCCAAGTACTCCAAGTCCAAGAATTAATAAAATCGGAAATATAATAGCCCCTAAGATTCCGGTTTTCAAATTATCAGAAAAGGCACTTGATATTAAACCCACAAAGGTTGGTCCGCCAGAACAACCAAGATCACCAGCTAATGCAAGGAATGCAAACATTGCAGTGCCGCCACCTCGTATAGAAGCAGATGCGATACTGAAGGTACCCGGCCACAATATGCCTACTGATAAGCCACATAGACCACAACCGATAAGGCCTAGGACAGGATATGGAGAAAGCGATATAATCAGGTAAGATAAGATACAAGTAAAACCGCTAAATAACATGAAGCGATCCAGATTGATCTTATGGCCATATTTACCGTAGATTGCACGAGAGGTTCCCATTAGGATAGCAAATAGCATTGGACCTGCAAGGTCACCAATCGTTTTACTAACATGTAGACCCTTCTCTGCAAAGGTAGAAGCCCATTGGCTTACTGCTTGTTCACATGCACCTGCGCAAACCATTAACATCATGAGAACCCAGAAGACTTTCTTTTGTACAAGTTCTTTTAATTTTAGGCCTGTTTCATGCTCTGCAATAAGTGAGGCAATCGGTACCTTAGTAAAAGCTATTGTATTCATAGCAGGAATGATAGCCCAGAAGATAGCGAGTATCTTCCAATTATGTATACCGAATATAGCAAAGAATAGAGTCGAGAGTAGAACAACGCTAACATATCCCCAGCAATAGAAGGAATGAAGTAAACTCATGGCTTTTTCTTTATTATCAGTAGGGCAAGCTTCTACAATTGGACTGATTAGAACTTCAAGTAAGCCACCACCAACTGCATAGATCATAACTGAAATCAATATCCCTATATAGGCATCCGACATCAAATCGGGTAATATTGTTAATGAAATTAACCCAGCTGCTGAGAAGATATGGGCAAGTATAGCGGAAGCGCGATAACCTATTCGGTCTACAAATCCAATAGATAATAAATCAACTATGAGTTGTAGTCCAAAGTTAACAGTCACTAAAAAGGTTATCTTTGATAAAGATATCTCGTAGGTTGATTGTAAGGTAAGAAAAAGTAAAGGAACAAAATTATTTACAATTGCTTGTACAATATAGCCTGTAAAACAAGCATATAAGGTTTTTTGATATTTGTTTTTCAATTGAAGAATCCTCCGTTATTCATAGATTACTATCCAAAACCAAATGCAATGTAATGAATATAGTGGAATTGAATAGATAAACTGTATAGATAATAGCATATATGTGGTATAATTTCTTGCATTAATTGATTAATAAATAACACAATAGTAAGATAATGATACTTTATTTGGTTATGTATTGACAATATACAACATTGGATATATAATATATCCAATGTTGGGGAATGGGCGGGATATGGCGCCGTGAACTTACCATAATTAAACGCAATAGAAAGTTGGAAGAGAGGAACTGTATGATAAGAGCGTTAATTCTATATTACCTTAGCATAAAGCCGACACATGGATATGAGATTCAAAAATTCATTCAGCTTTCAGGTACAGAGCAATGGATGAAGATACAGTCGGGATCTATTTATTATGCATTAACGAAACTAGAGAAAGAAAAATGTATTAGCGTTTTAAGAGAAGAGAGAACTGGTTCGAGAGTGCGTAAGATCTATGAAATCACCGAACATGGTAGAAAAGAGATGCTTAGGGAGATTATGTCAGTGTTACAAGCTCCAATTGCTGGTACTGGGTCACCAAAGTTTATAATAGAACCTATGCTTTCACTACTTGAGGAATCTGAAATAAAACTAGCGATACAAAACCATATTAAAGAACTAGAAGAAAAGAGTGAATATTGGAAGAGATGGTCTGATATAAAGGCGGGGAAAGATGCTACGAAGTTGATTCAATTATCATTCTCAATGACAATTCATTCATTAGAGGAACAGATTCTATGGCATAAAGAGTTATTAGATAATCTTGAACTATATATGAATGAAGGAGGTGCGATGAAGAGTCTTATTCTTCAGTTTGATGCAGATAGTACGGAAATGGAGACAGAAGAGTCTGGAGTGGATGAGAAAATTAATTATTTGAATAAAATTAAAGATATTATCAAAGATGATCCAAGCAAAGCTTTAGATAACCTAGACTTAATAATAGATGAGCTTAAAAGAGAAAAGTCTTAGTATATATACGGTGCAAGAATTGAAATATATTTTCAAGGCTGCACCTTACAATACAACTTAATATCCAATATTGGATAAATAATATTGGATAAATAATTGATAAGGAGTAGAGTGGAATTATGGTAAAAGAAAATAGGAAAGAAAATGTGAAGGAAAAGGATTGTGTTATGGAAGTAAAAGATATGAGGAAAAGTTATAACACAAGAGAAGTATTGAAAGGAATTAGTTTTAGAGTTCAAAAAGGGGATGTTATCGGGCTACTTGGACCTAATGGTGCAGGCAAGAGTACATTGGTTAAGATTATTGCAGGAATTGAGAAAGCAGATCAAGGTATGGTTTTATGTCATGGAGAGAACATAGTAAAAGACTCTATCAACTTCAAGAAAAGTCTTGGAGTTGTTCCCCAAGATATTGCATTATATGAGGATTTAAGTGCATATGAGAATGTTAAATTCTTTGGCTCCCTCTATGGATATAAAGGTGGAGAACTTCGAAAAAGAATGGAGGAAGTTTTGACTTTTGTAGGGTTGTGGGATAGAAGAAAAGAGTGTACATCAAAATTCTCTGGTGGTATGAAGAGAAGATTAAATATTGCTTGTTCAGTTGTCCATTCCCCTGAAATTTTAATTATGGATGAGCCAACTGTTGGAATAGATCCGCAGTCAAGAAAATATATTATGCAATTGATTCGGACATTACAAGAAAGGGGGACTACGGTAATCTATATATCTCATTACATTGAAGAAATCGAAGAATTGTGTAATCGAGTTATTATTATGGACTATGGCCAAATCCTTGTGGATGATGAGAAAGATATAGTCAAGAATAAGTACCATAATAAGGCTGGTGAAAGTTTGGAGTCAATTTTTTTGACTTTAACTGGTACAGATTTAAGAGATGGGGTGGAGTAGATGAATGGATTAAAGGTCTTAACAAGTTTTCAGATAGGAAGAAGAATAAAAGATGGATTTTCAGTTGGATACAATATTGTATTTCCTATGGTATTGACCTTGATATTAGGTGTATTGACTCGAAATCAATTTGACGATGTTATAACAAGTTACCAATACTATACGGTTGTAATGATTCCCTTCTGTGCATGTATGGCACTGATTACAGCTGCTTATGCTGGTAAAGATGAGGCCTATACAAAAACAGCTGTGCGTTTTGTGATGGCTCCAATTAGTGAACGACAGATTGTTCTATCCAAGATATTTTCATGTACAATCGTATTCAGTACCTGTAATTGTTTTACATTTGTCGTATGCGGATGCATATGGAAATTACCAAAAAAAGTAGAGTGGATTCTGATTTGTCTTCTATTAGTAGCGATGAGTTTTTGTGTAGCGACAATTGGGGTGTTTATTGGAATTGGTATGAAGAATTTTCTTTTTGTTAAGAATCTTGTTAATCTACCAATCGCACTATGTGCAGTAGCAGCTGGAGTTTTTTATCCTTTTGGAACGAGTAATCCATTAGTTCAAGATATTCTCAATCTGTCGCCTCTTACCCACGTTAACAGCTATCTATTTGCAATACTTTTCGATCATATGAAATCAGGAGTATATCTTCTTATATTGATTCATGTTGTAATAGGTGTATTTGTTTCTATTCTAGCAGTCAAAACATTTAAAAAGGAGGTTTTTTTGCATGGGGACTTATCTGGTTATTAAGAATAATATGAAGAGGGCAATGAGAAAACGTGGGAATATAGCTATGGTTGTAATAATTCCATTCCTAATATGTGTACTAACCGTAATTTCTCTACAATTCAAAAATAATATAGTAAGAGTAGGAATTTTAGTAGGTGAAGATACAATGGAAAAAGATATTGAAGATGTAATGGAACAACTAAAAGGATATGAAGGAATTGAAGTGCAAAGGGCTGAATCAACCTTAGTTAATACTAATCTTATCACGGGAAGATATCATAGGTATATCGACATGGAAAAGCCTTTAGAACCTCAGATTCAAAAGATTAAAACGAGTACAGCAATATCGGAAAACGTCTTGAACGTTAAGAGTTCATCAAAAGAAGCTAAGCAGGCAGTAGGTTTATTAATAACAACCTTTCTAGTATTGGCAACCGTTCATGCAGTGGAATACATAAAGGATCAAAAAAATGGAGTGATTTCTCGATATATAATGTCTGGTCATGTAAAAGGTAGTTATTTTATGGGGTACTGTGGTTATACATTCCTAATTACTGCGTTTCAATGTGGAGTGTGTCTAGGTCTTATCCAAGCAATCATGCCAAAGGTACGAATGGAGTTTTCAATGTACATAACGATTGTATTATCCATTGCATTATTAGCAGCGGTATTAGCCATGTGCATTGTTAAATTGAGTAAGAGTGATTTGAGGGCGAATCTTACCGCGTCATCATCAGCAATTATTTTGTCATTACTAGCAGGAACTTTTGTAGAGACTGGGCATATGCCAAAGATTATGCAAACGTTACAAGTAATTAATCCCATTAGCTGGATACTAAAGCTATTAACATAGGAATGTAAGGCATGGCTGCATAGCAGTCCAAAGTTTCGGTAGGATGCCGAATCGAAGGCGGTTTTTTGTATCATTTGGATAGCCAAATGATACACGCTTAAAAGTACTTAGGTGTGTAGTGGGTTTCGTGCCATGAGTCATAGATAACAATAAGAGGATATCCAAGTTGGATATCCTCTTATCATTACTGTTATTCCTCTTTTGTATATTGAGAATTTTTCTTTAGTAAAAATCATCTTTTGTTTTTTACTCTTATGTATCTTATAGAATTTATCTTAAGTATTTTGTTCTTTTGTAGATTGTTTATATATAACACAGATCATACTGTGATATTGTAAAATAGTACTCCAATCATTTGTAGATTAAAACTTGTGTAAATAAAATCCTAAGTATTCGTCATTAATCAATATGTTTAATGTTTTATCTTAGTTTATTATACTATATAC
>NZ_CBDLAM010000090.1:0-14741 GCF_965301125.1 Anaerosporobacter sp.
GTCTAGTATCTATCATCAAAAAAATGGAACAGGGGGAGCTGTGGTAAATGTCTATAAAACAGATGGTAGCATTGATTATAGTTATTATAAAGATACCATTGACGGCTTAAGCGGTAAGGGAAGATATATTCGATTATTAGTTCATTATAGTAAGGCACAAGAGAATGATGTAGACCGTAAAGGTTGGGGGCCATCGGTTCGAGAGTTTGACATTTTTGGTGTGGGAGGAGTGAACAAACCACAATCAAATGCAGTAGATTTGGCGGCAAGTAAGACTGTAACATCATCTTCCGTAGAGAAACCATGGTGGGCTTCTACGCCACTAGAAGGTAGCAAAGGTGTGGATGGAGATTATGAATCATACTGGTTATCAAGTCCTACAGATGACGAATGGTTTCAGGTTGATCTTGGGAAAGTATACTCTATTGGTCGTGTAGTAATTCAGTGGCAAACAGAGTTTGGACGTGTGTTTGACATTCAGACATCAGAAGATGGAGAAAAGTGGGTAACTGTATATCGAAATCTTAAGGGGAATGGAGAAGATGAAGATGTTTCTATGTATCAAGAAGCACGATATGTTAGAATGCAAGGCATTGCAATGGGAAGAGGTTCGGGCTACTCTATTCGTGAAATGAAAGTCTATGAATATCAAGAGGGGGATTCAAAACAAAATCAGGTAGTGCCAGAACTTCCAAAAGAACAAACCATTTCCGTAGGTTCAGGAAGCTATGCCATTGATGATGTTGATTTCCGTCAACCGAGAGAACCGAAATATATAACGGCTAATATTAAAACACCAATACCATCAAATGACTGGTGGACCTCCATCGTTTATACCAGATTAAGCGATACAATGCCATCACTTCCTTTTGTTTTGAAATACAGTGAAGGTGGTCTTGGATTATATAATGCTGATGGTGTATATACAAGAGAGAATAATGGAGGTATGGGAGCTGATAGTAAGTATTTTGAATTAACAATCAATAGCTCTGCAATTAAGAATACGGCATCAGCAAAACTTGATGGATATGGTGATTGGTCAGTGGACATGGTGTTCAGTGATGACGATACCACAAAGATGAAAACTACAGCAGTAAAAGGTTCCCCATTTATATATAATACATTTACCGACCCAGATAAGGTTGAAATTACAGTAAACGACTTAGTGAAATTTTTTAATGATAAAAAAGAAGAAATCTTATTAAAAGATGGCGAAAGTATCGTAACAGACCATATCGGTGTGGAAGCGCATAACATAAGCGAGGCTCCAGGAGAGGGGGATAAGAATCAATATCATTATTATGGAATTTTCTGTCCTAAGAATACCACCTTTACCCGTGTGGGAAGTAAAATTAAGATAAAATTAGGTAACCAAGAAAACTACATGTCGGTAGCAACACTGCCTACAATAAATGACTTGAATTACTATTACTCTTTTGCATATGCTTTTGTTACAGATACCGTAGTAGATTATGAGTATAACGATTCGACGGCTAAAATGAAGACAACATACAACTGCGTCATTGATAACAAGAGAAGTGGTTTCAGTGGTAAAACTTTAATGTGTATGATGCCACACCAATGGAAATACACAAGTGATGCACTTACAGGTTATTCTTATGAGTCTATTCGTGGTACTCTAAAAGTACATGAAGGCAATCAATTTTCCTATACTTTGCCATTCCACGGAATAACACCAAGTTTTAGTGAACCAGTAGAATCTGATTCTTATGACAGAGAGTTAATGGTAGCATATCTGAAAGAGTTTACAGAGAGTACGGTAAAAGATTACTGGGTAGCAGATCCGTATTGGCAAGGCAAGAAGACACATCCGATTACAATGGGTATACTAACTGCGCAACAATTAGGGGAATACGAAATTAGGGATCAATTAATATCTGTCTTAAAGAAGATTTTAGAAAACTGGTTAACGTATAGTGGTGAAGAGGAATATCCATATTACATGTACTATTCAACAAGTTGGGGAGCGTTAAATGGTGATGGTGGAGATCATGGTATGGCAAATAATTTATCGGACCATCATTTCTTATGGGCGTATTTTATATACCCAGCGGCTGTATTAGCATCTTATGATTCTACCTTTATTACAGAATATGGGGATATGTTAGAGATGTTAATCAGAGATTGTATGAATCCTGATAAAAACGATGAGTTATTCCCATTCATGAGAAATTTTGATCCATATGAAGGCCATTCTTGGGCTGGTGGATATGGTGATAATAATAGTGGTAATAATCAAGAATCAGCATCTGAAGCAACTTTTGCATGGGCAGGTTTATATCTATGGGGATTAGTTACGGAGAATGATACATATCGTGATGCGGGGATATGGGGCTTTACTTCGGAAGTAAATGCCATTGAACAATATTGGTTTAACTATGATAATGATAACTGGGATTCTGACTATGCATCAGGCTGTGTAGGAATGGTGTGGGGCTTAGGATATACCAATGGAACTTATTTTTCTGGTAATCCAAGCTGTATATATGGAATTCATATGTTACCAGTAACACCATCTCTCACCTATATGGGATATAATACTAAGGCAGCTGCATCCATATATGAAGCATATAAAAAAGATCAAGCAAAATACCAAGATAAAGTAGCTTCAGAGGGAAATTCCGATCCAGAAGGTTGGTTTCATATTCTATGGCCATATTTATCATTGAGTGACCCAGCAAAGGCTGCACAGTTGTGGGAGGATAATGCAGAAGCATATGGACTTCCAAGAGATGAGATGTTTAATTCCTATTGGTTTATTCAGAACATGAATGCAAAAGGAACCGTAGCAACAGACATTTGGTCCTCGAATTATACGAGCTGTCAAGTATTCCAAAAAAATGGAGTGTATACAGCTACTGTGTGGAATCCTACTAATGAAGAGATTAAGGTGGAGTTTTGTAATAAGACTGGAAAAATCGGAAGCACAATAGTAGCGCCACTTGCTACCGTTAGTGTAAATCCATTTAAGGATACCGATAATAGTAAGCAAAGCATACCAAAAGCTTCTATTGCAGATAAGGTAATACAGTTACCAGGAAGGATAGCGGCACAGGATTATTATACTAACTTTAGTTGTATGTTAGATCAAAACGACCAAGTAGGTAAATATATCGGCTGGATTGACGATGGTGATTCCTTAGTTTATAAAGTGAATGTAGAAAAAGCCGGGACTTATCAGATATCATATCTAGTACAGTCTACTAGTGATAGTAAAACAGGAGTGATTGCTCTAAAATCTAATAAATCAAAGGGCTATCTAGCAACTACTACATTGAATCAAAATAAACAATGGAATACGATTACGGATTCTGTTTATCTAGAAGAAGGAGAACAGACACTTACGGTATTGTTTAAGGTAGGAGGATTCAATTTTGGAAGATTGATAGTAGGTGAAGATAGTGGTGAAGAACCAACAGATCCATCACCAGAGGATAAATATCCTATGAAGTTAGCAGAAGAAGATTTATCAAAATATGAATTACTCTCTAAGGAAAAATCAATGACAGCATCAACTGAAATAACGGGAAATTCAGCACAAAAGGCAGTTGATGGAGATTATAATACTAGATGGGAATCTATCCAGGGAGTTGATCAACAATGGTTAACTGTCGATCTTGGAAATACCAAAAATATTAAAGGTGTTAAGATACACTGGGAAACTGCAGCAGCTAAAGAGTATCTATTACAGGTATCAAATGACGGTGTAAACTGGACAGATGTCTATGCACGAACAAATGGTAATAGTGGAGTTGAAGCTTTAGTTGCAAAAGAGGATATCATAGCACGTTATGTGAGAATTTATGGAACTGCAAGGACCACTGGTTATGGATATTCTATATGGGAATTCGAAGTTTATGGGACTTCAGCAGGAGTACCGAAGGTGATTTCAAATGGAAAGAAAGTGTCTGCATCAAGTGTATTGGGCTGGAACTATGCAACGAATGTGACTGATAATAATTATGATACAAGGTGGGAATCGATACAAGGAGTTGACCCTCAATGGATTATAATTGACTTAGAGAATACCTTTACGTTATCAGGATTGAATCTGTATTGGGAAACAGCAGCAGCTAAAAATTATGAAATCCTGCTCTCTAATGACGGAAACAATTGGGAAAGTGTATACACAACGACTAATGGAAACGGTGGGTTGAATAATGGGTATGCTAACCGACAAAGTGGGTTAGAATCTATTAAGTTTGATAAATCCTATCAAGCACGATATGTTAAGATGTATGGTACCCAAAGAACGACTGGATATGGATATTCTTTGTGGGAGGTAGAAGTACTAGGCTATTAAAGCTATAAGATAGATAATGATGAATACAAATAGGAGGTAGGTAAAACAATTACCTACCTCCTATTTGAGTGTTTATTATTGAACAGTTGTAAGTCCCTTAACAATTTCAAGAGCTTTGATCTTAACCATATTGTTTACTAAATAACCTGTTCCATATGTTTCTACTTGTGATTCAAAATCTTCTTCAGAAGTACCATTATCTAATAGATACTGTTTATAGTCATCAAGAGAAACGGTAACACCTTCAGTTTCAAGAATTGCTTGATAGATTAAGTCTTCTTTCGTATTTTCTTTTGCTGTAGCTTTTAATTGCTTATCATATTTAGCTTCTGACATACCGATAAATTTTTCGAAGGAGTAATCACTACTGTAGCTTGCTAAATATGTTTGCATCTGTTCGAAATAGGCATAGTCTAAGCTTTTATTAGTAGCAGCTACTTGAGCTGTATAATCCTCTGGATAAGAATTTACAGTTGTTTCTTTTACTAAATAATCATTAATCCATTTATCAAGGTTTGTATTATAGTTTTTATCTTTAATATATTTTCTGTATTCATCTGCTGTAGATGCATAATTAGAAAAATTCTCTTTTACATATTCATCAGTGAGCTCTGGAACAACATAGATTCCGTTAACAGTTACTTGGAATACAGCATCCTTACCAGCTAAATCTGGATTTTGAGAATACTCTTCTGGGAAAGTAACTTCAACAGTAACTTCATCACCAGCTTTGTGCCCAATTAATTGGTCTTCGAAATCATCGATATAATCACCGCTACCGATTGTTAAGTCAGAACCATTTCCTTGCGTATTACCACCTTCGAATTCAACACCATCTACAGTTCCCACATAATCTATGTTTACTTCGTCACCATCAGCAATAGCAGCTGTAGTTTCTTTATCTAATGTTTTGTTGCTTTCTAATTGCGTTTGGATATCGTTCTCTACTGACTCGTCTGAGTATTCAACTTCGCTTAATGGAACTGTGATGTTTTTGTAGTCAGCTAAATCAATTGCTGAAGTAGCAGTAACTCCATCGATAAATCCGTTATCAGCAAGGTATTTGCTATAATTATCGCTTGCTACAACTTTAGTTACGTTTCTATACACCTTGTAACCAACATAAGAACCGACAGCGACTACAAGAGCAACGGCAACGCATACACTAATAACTGCATTAATCTTTTTTTGACGCTTTTGACGCTCAATAGCCTTTTTTCTTTCCAATTTCCTCTGCTTACTTAAGCTCATGGAAGGATCAGTTTTTTGTTTCTCTTGTTTCATATTAACCTCTTTCTGTTCATGATGAACTTTACTGATTACTATTCAAATTATTGAACATTAAACGGGCCTGTCCAATTAAGTACTTTGATACGGTGCCATATAGCATTAGCGTATGTATTCTAAGGACTGAATAGTTTGCTAATTCTATTTTAATGAAGTACGGTAATATTGTAAACAAAAATTATGTTTAATTTGTGAAAATATGTGTGATAGGTGAAGAAGATTACATCACAATATACAAAAAGCTGTTACTTATATGCAACAGCTTCTTATTTGACTCAAATAGTTTTTCAATCCCCATTCAATTTGAATGACAAAATATAGTGTACCATATCATAACAATAAGAACAATAAGATTAATATGTAAAATATATAATAATTATGTAAAAAATAAGTTGACATAAAAAGGAATTATGTGTAATATTTAATTATTATTTAACTTATATAGTGAATTTTTAAATTGCAATTCGATAAACAAAGGACATGAGAGGAGAGACAAATACTATGATAGCCCATATTAGAAATGATGGTGAGACACAATCTGTTAAGCAGCATCTAGATAATGTTTCTGATATAGCAGGTGAATATGGTAAAGTAATTGGAGTTCAATCATGTACAGCATTAGCAGGAAAATTACATGATTTTTCTAAACTTACGACCGAATTCCAGACATATATACGAAATGCAAATAAGAATCCAGATAAATACAAGCGAGGACCGGATCACTCTACAGCGGGTGGTGTATTTATTACCATGTTTGCAAAAGAGAAAACAAAAGATAAGGAAAGTGTAATAACAGCGTTGACAGCCCAGATTATTGCTATTGCCAGTCTATACCATCATGGTGGTTTGGGAGATTTACTTGATATAGAAGCGGAATCTCCATTCCTAAATAGACTGAACAAATATCATGAAAACCAAGAGTGGCGAGCACAATACGAGGAAGCGATATATAATTTCTTCAAGATATATGATGAATCTGAGATAGACAAGTTATTTGGACAAGCAGTAGAGGAAATTAGAGAAATTAATTCAAGAATAGCTAGCAATAAGCTTAACCAATATTTTATGTATGGATTACTTAGTAAGTATATTTATTCTTGTGTAATTGATGCGGATCGCTATGAAACAGCCGCCTTTATGTCTAATGAGAAAATGATTCCTCCAGAAGATTATAGTACCTTATGGACTGAACTGGCAAGAAGAATAAATGAAAAGATAAGTGATTTTCCTAAGGATACGCTATTAAATAAACTTCGAGGAAAGATATCGGATGCTTGTTATAAGAATTCGATATTGCCCAGTGGTATCTACAAGCTGAATTGCCCAACAGGATCGGGCAAGAATTACGCGGCTATGAGATTTGCACTAAATACGGCAAAGAGACATAATAAGGCGAGAATAATATATGTTTCTCCATTTATTTCAATCATAGAACAAAATGCTGAGGCAATACGTAATATTCTTAGAGAGAATGATTACGACGAGTTAGTGGAAAAAGCAATATTAGAACTTCACTCAGCCAAAGAAGTACAAAAAGAAGATATGTTTGATGATGCAAAAATCTCAGATTTGAATACTACTACATTGTGCCAGGAAGAATTGATGTCAGAACGTATGAATGCGCCAATAGTATTTATTACAATGGTACGATTTCTTAATACTTTTTTTTCTAGTGGTACAAAAAATATACGTGCTTTACATAATTTTGCTAATAGTGTAATTATTCTAGATGAGACACAAGCAATTCCAATAAAAACAATAGCGATGGTTAATGATACTTTGAATTTTCTTGCGGAGATCTGTAACTGTACAATAATTTTATCTACAGCAACGCAACCCGCACTGGATAGGACACCAGAAAAAGTTCCGGCACTTTTGAATGTTGGAGTGGAAATATCAGAATGCACAGATGAGATGAGGAATGAATTCAAGAGAACGGAATTTGAGAACTTAGCATCTGTGGAAAACAATACAAAAGAGTACATAGCAGAAAAAGTATGGTCGGTTATGGAAGCAGAGGGAGACGTCTTAGTTATATTTAACACAATTAAGTCCGTGCACATTCTTTATGAAGAGATAACTATGAGATATCAAGAAGAGATTAGAGAGGAAGAGGTATCCCTCTATGTTCTCTCAACGAATCTATGTGCGGCACATAGGAAAGAGACCATCAATCAGATTAAGTCTGAACTAGGTAAGAAAAAACTTATTGTAATAAGTAGTCAATTAATCGAATCTGGAGTAGATATATCATTTCGAGCCGTATTCCGCGCATTAGCAGGCTTAGATAGTTTGATACAGAGCGCAGGTCGTTGTAATCGCCATGGATTAAATAGCTGCAAGACAGTCTATATAATAAAACCAGATTTTGAAAGCCTTCGTAATTTACAGGATATTGAGCGTGGTAAGGATGCGATGGAGAGTTTACTAGAGGCATTTAAAAAAGACCCACAGAGATTTGATCAGGAGCTATCATCCGATAAATCTATTTCGTACTACTATAGAAAGTATTATGAAAGACAGAGGGAGCAGATGCTATACCCATTAAC
The DNA here is from genome assembly GCF_965301125.1 of Anaerosporobacter sp. Classification (NCBI taxonomy): domain Bacteria; kingdom Bacillati; phylum Bacillota; class Clostridia; order Lachnospirales; family Lachnospiraceae; genus Anaerosporobacter; species Anaerosporobacter sp. Next base: position 8,161 of record NZ_CBDLAM010000090.1, read on the forward strand.
AACGGATACGAATCAAGTGGTAAATATGTATTCTCTGTTGGGTAAGAATGGACAGTTAATAATTGATTACAAAAAGAATAAGGAGGAATGGGATAAACGAATGGTAATCGCTCAGAGTTTTAAGACAGCAGCGAAGAACTTTCACATTATTGACGAGTATGGAGAACCTATATTAGTACCTTATAAAAAGGGAAAAGACTTAATAAATAATTTGTTATCAGCCAAGAATATATACTCGTCTGCTACAACAACCTTACTTAGGAAGGCACAGTTGTATATGGTAAATATCTCAATGCAAAAGTTTTATGATTTATGTGATAAAGGAGCATTGACTTATTACGAACAGCTAGGGATTTATATATTGCATGAGGGCTACTATCATTCTTTATATGGAGTCTCGACAGAAGTTGTACAAGAAATAGATAACTATATGTTTTAGAAAGGGGCTATATAAATGAAACCAAATAGAATTGAATTTTGTGTAACTGGAAGATATGCATTGTTTAGTGATCCCATTAATCGTATGGGGGGAGAAAAATTCAGCTATCAGGTTCCTACGTATCAAGCATTAAAGGGAATAGCAGAATCAATCTACTGGAAACCAACTATTACATGGGTTATTGATGAAGTACGAATTATGAATCCAATTCGTTCTGAATCAAAGGGAATTCGACCATTGGTTTATGGTGGTAGTGTAGAGAATACCTTATCAATTTATACATATCTTACTGATGTCAGATACCATGTCCGCGCTCATTTTGAATGGAATGAGAATCGGCCAGAATTGGCTAACGATAGGAATGAGAATAAACATCATAATGTAGCAAAAAGGTGTGTGGAGCGTGGAGGAAGAAGAGATGTTTTTCTGGGAACTAGGGAATGCCAAGGATATGTAGAGCCTTGCGTTTTCGAAGATGGGGTAGGTGCCTATGATGATGAACTAGAGATTCCAATAGGTTGTATGTTCCATGGATTTACGTATCCAGATGAAAATCATGAGGAGAAAATGATTGCAAGATTTTCATATATAACAATGGAGAAAGGCGTAATTAAATTCTTACGACCAGAGGAATGCCAGATTACAAGAGACTTATTAATTGGAAATGTGAAAGAATTTACAATGGAGAATCAAACATTGCAAAAAGTGAGTGAATTTGATTATGAGAAAGAATTTGGAGGTGATGAATTTGGGGTGGTTGAATGATTTATACCTTACCTATGAAGAAAATAAGCAGATGATTGCTGAAAACTTAGATACTGATAGAGCAACTCTACTTCCCATTGCTCATTCTACGCAAAATGCTCAGATTGAAGTTACCATTAATGAAGAGGGTAATTATTGCAAAGCAATAGAAATTCCTAAGGATAATGCAGTAACGATTATTCCTGTAACAGAAGACTCGGGATCTCGAGGTAATGGAAATAATCCGCATCCATTAGAAGATAAACTAGAGTACATTGCTGGTGATTATGAGTACTATACAGGTAAAGATAATCATGAAAAGTACCAGAGCTTTATTCAAGGTTTGCAAAGATGGAGTGAATCTGAGTATTCTACTTGGCAGGTAGAGGCGGTCTATACGTACCTTAGTAAGAAGACAATAATGAAAGACTTGATAGATGTTGGAATTGTTGCGTGGAAAGATGGGAAGTTAAGTGATAAGAAGATAGAAGGCATCAAACAAGAAGAGGCTTTTGTGCGATTCGTTGTTCGTTCCACTTCAGTTGATCAAGAAACTGAGTCGGAATGTGTATATCAGAATAAGGATTTATTCGATAGATATACGGAATATTATCTAAGTCAGCTAAAGGATATGGATATCTGTTATGTTACAGGAAAAAGAGTACCATGTTCTATAAAACATCCGGCAAAGATTCGTTACTCAGGAGACAAAGCCAAATTGATATCTGCAAACGATACAAGCGGTTTTACCTATCGTGGAAGATTATATGATAGTACACAGGTAGCAAGTATCGGATATGAGACTTCGCAAAAGGCACACAATGCCTTGCGATGGGTAATCAGTAAACAAGGATTTGTTCTAGATAATTTGTCGGTTGCAGTATGGGAATTCTCTGGAAAAGAAATAATTCCAATTGAAAAATCTACTCCCGAAGCATTTGATGATTCGTTTGAATTTTTTGAGAATGAAGCAAGTAGTGAAGCAATTGATTTCACCAATGAAAGTTATGCCAGAAAAGTAAGAAAAGCATCCATGGGATATAGCCAGAATCTAGATACAAAAGCGAGGGTATCCGTGATGGGAGTTGAGGCGGCAACCACGGGACGATTATCAATACGTTTTTATCACACATACATAGGATGCGATTATATCAATAGACTTTTATATTGGCATACGACATGTTTTTGGAGACTTACTTATATGAAGGCTCCAATGGGGAAGGTATTTGTGGGTGCACCTTCTTTAAAGGATATAGCAATTGCCACATTTGGGGATAAAAATAATACGTTAATTAAATCTACAGTGGAACGTCTGATTCCCTGCGTAATTGATAAGAAGGATATACCGATGGACCTTGTTAGGGCAGCAGTTATACGTGCATCAAATCCGAATGCATTTGATTCATTATGGGAATACAGTAAGGTTTTAGCGATAGCTTGTGCAATGGTTCGTAAACATCATTTTGAAAAAGGACAGAAAATTAATAAGACGATTGCTATAAATGAAAAGGAGGAATATAGTATGGCACTTGATAAAAGAAACCAAGATAGAAGTTATCTCTTTGGTAGGCTTCTTGGAGCGGCACAAGAGATAGAGACCTATGCCCTCTATGTCGTGAATAGAGATGGGGAAGGAGGTAGAAGAGCTAGTGCAGCAGAAAGGTATATGCAACGTTTCCAGAGAGACCCTTTGAATACATGGGGTAGAATTAATGATGCAATACGCCCTTACGTGGCAAGGCTTGAGTCTATAAGTGTTTTGAATAGTGATGATGAAGTCATGAATAAAAGAGGTAGGATTGCAAGAAATAGACTATTAAGTTTACAGGGAATCTATGATTTATTTCAACCAGGAGATTTTGAAAAAAAGGAACCATTAACAGAAGTTTATTTGCTAGGGTATAATTGCCAATTAAATGATTATAGAAGTAATCAAGAAGAATAATCACTGGAAGTAATATACTACATTTATTAATAAGTAAATGATTATAAAGAAGTATATTAACTATGGTAATTAAAACAATTTGAAAGAGAATAATATAGTATAAATTAGGAGGAATTATAATATGGGAAATTTTACAAACAAGATTGATTTTGCAGTAATCTTTAGCGTTAATAAGGCAAATCCGAATGGAGATCCTCTAAATGGAAATCGTCCAAGAGATAATTACGAGGGGTATGGAGAAGTATCCGATGTGTGTCTGAAGAGGAAAATTAGGAATCGTTTGCAAGATAATAAATATGAGATATTTGTACAGTCAGATGATAATAAGAAGGATGAATTCAAAAGTTTAAGTGAACGTGCAGCAGGTACTAAAGAATTGAAAGAGGCTGGAAAGGATAAGGACAAGTATGCAAAGGCAGCTTGTGAAAAGTGGATTGATGTCAGAAGTTTTGGACAAGTGTTTGCATTTAAGACGGATAAGAAAGGGGAGGGGGTATCGGTAGGTGTAAGAGGTCCAGTTTCTATACAGACAGCGGTAAGCGTATGCCCTGTTGATATTGTAAGTACACAGATAACAAAGAGTGTGAATAGTGAAACTAGTGAAAAGAAGAGTTCGGATACAATGGGGATGAAGCATCGTGTAGAACAGGGAGTCTATGTTACATATGGAAGTATTAATCACCAGTTAGCAGAGAAAACTGGATTTACTGATGAAGATGCGGAAGCGATTAAAGAAGCATTAAAAACATTATTTGAGAATGATGCTTCAGCAGCAAGACCAGAAGGCAGTATGGAAGTATGTAAAGTGATCTGGTGGAAACATAATTGCTTTACAGGTCAATATTCTTCAGCTAAGGTACATCGTTCATTACAAGTTAGAGTATTTGAAGATGAAGAACAGTATACAGAAGAAAATGAAGATGTTGCTAATTCAATAATTACCAAACTAGAAGTTCCTAATAGTAAAGCAGTCTATCAGATGATATTACATCGACTTGATGGATTGGAAGTTGAAGTATATGAAGGAGTATAGGGAAGAAGATTTTCTCTTGCTATCAGGCATACAGCATTACACATTTTGTAAGAGACAGTGGTCATTGATTCATATAGAGCAGCAGTGGGAGGAAAACATTAGAACTGTGGAAGGAAATATTATGCATGAGAGAGCCCATGATGGTTTTAGTTCGGAGAAGAGGGGAGATATTATAATATCAAGAGGCATGAATATTTTCTCAAGTTCCCTAGGTGTAAGTGGTACTTGCGACATTGTAGAGTTCCATGTATCGAAAGATGGCATTCCATTGAAGGATAGAAGTGAAAAATACATACCAATTCCTATTGAATATAAAAAGGGAAAAGAGAAGAAGAATGATGAAGATATCATGCAATTGGTAGCTCAAGCAATATGCCTTGAAGAAATGCTTTGTTGTGATGTAACAAAAGGATATCTGTATTACGGAGAAACAAGGAGAAGACTTGATGTAGAGATTACAGAAGCACTAAAGCAGGAAGTAAGAAAAAAATTTGAAGAGATGCATGCACTATATGAACGTAATTATACACCAAGAGTAAGAAGAACAAAAGCCTGTAATGCATGTTCACTTAAGAATCTTTGTTTGCCTCAATTATTAAAGAATAATTCTGTAAAAGAATATATTCTGTCTGCAATGGAGGAGGTGGATAAGTGAAGAAATTATTAAATACATTATATGTAACGAAAAAGGAGGCTTACTTATCACTAGATGGAGAGAATATTGTACTGCAAGTAAAAGGAGAAGAAGTTGCGAGAATACCTCTTCATAATATTGAATCTGTAGTGACATTTGGGTACCAAGGGGCTAGCCCTGCATTAATGGGAGCGTGTGCACAGCGAGATATCTCATTGTGCTTTATGACTGGCAATGGAAGATTCCTTGCAAGGGTATCAGGAGAGGTACGAGGAAATGTAATACTTAGAAAGCAGCAATATAGGATATCGGATCAAGAAGTAGAGGCAAATAAAATAGCTAGAAATCTTATCTTCGGAAAAGTTCATAATTCAAAGTGGGTTCTAGAAAGAGCAACGAGAGATTATGCACTGCGAGTTGATGTTGATAAGGTTAAGAGAGTATCATCTATGCTTAGTTCCTCTATGAGAGAAATAAGAATATGTACCGAAAATGATAAACTTCGTGGTTACGAAGGAGAAGCTGCATCCCTTTATTTCTCTGTATTTGATGAATTAATACTTCAACAGAAAGAAGATTTTTATTTTAAGCAAAGAAATAAGCGGCCACCACTAGATAATTTGAATGCGATGCTATCGTTTGTATATACATTACTTTCCAATATGGTTGCAGCTGCCCTTGAAACTGTTGGATTAGATCCCTATGTCGGATTCCTACATACCGATCGACCAGGGAGAAAATCATTGGCTTTGGATATGATGGAGGAATTGAGAAGCGTCTTTGCAGATCGTTTTGTATTAACCTTAATAAATAAAAAGATGATAAATTCATCGGGATTTGTTAAGAAGGAAGATGGAGCTGTAATAATGGATGATGATACTAGAAAGATTATCTTGAAATTATGGCAGGAGAAGAAGCAGGATATAATCAAACATCCGTTTTTAGAAGAAAAAATAGAATGGGGACTAGTCCCTTATGTACAAGCAATGTTATTGGCAAGGTATATAAGGGGTGATTTAGAAGAATATCCACCATTTTTATGGAAGTAGGTGATTTCTATTTTAGTATTAATAACTTATGATGTAAATACAGAAACAAATTCAGGAAAAACGAGATTACGTAAAGTAGCTAAACAATGTGTAAACTATGGAAAACGCGTGCAGAATTCAGTATTTGAATGTATTCTAGATGCAGCAAAATGTCGGGAGGTAAAAGAAATCTTGACGAATCTAATTGATCCGAATAAGGATAGTTTGCGTTTTTATTATCTTGGGGACAATTACAAAAACAAGGTTGAACATATCGGTGCTAAGGAGACCTTTAGTGTGGAAGACGTATTAATATTTTAATCTTTTTTAGAGAAGATAAAAGTAAATATTATTTTATATATTTAAATTAGTGCGAAATATAAGTGAACATAAAACTACAGGGAGATTCGCACCTGCAATTAATGTGAAAGAAGTATTAATTTAGATCTTTAAATAAAATAATAGATTAATAGTATTTAAGATGTTGTTACATATGTACATATATGTAAGTGAAAACTGATTAATTTTAGTGTTTTTTGCTGTCTCTCCCCTTGCTGGGAGAGTGGATTGAAATTTATTTTGAGAGTGACATTGCTAATATCATATCAGTCTCTCCCCTTGCTGGGAGAGTGGATTGAAATTAATAAGCTTACTAGCACAAATGCATTCTGATAATAAAAACCCTTTCATGGAAACTGGATAGAAAAAATACAAATACAAAAGATGTTTTACTAAATACGAATTAGGATTAGTAGAAG
>NZ_CBDLAM010000090.1:14751-15297 GCF_965301125.1 Anaerosporobacter sp.
TTAATATAATAAATGTTTTCTGTTATTCTCTCCCCTTGCTGCTATTTTGGATTGAAATTTTGCTCCTTCAACACTTATATCCTGCAACCGTGTCTCTCCCCTTGCTGGGAGAGTGGATTGAAATTACCTCCTCTGGCTTCTCACACCGTTCAAACTCTGTCTCTCCCCTTGCTGGGAGAGTGGATTGAAATAATACCTGGGTGTACTGATAATGCATTGTAGAAAGTCTCTCCCCTTGCTGGGAGAGTGGATTGAAATCAAAAATATATATCTTCTTTCAATATAAATTTTTGTCTCTCCCCTTGCTGGGAGAGTGGATTGAAATTTAAGATGTACTTTCGCACGTCCATTAATGTATACAAGTCTCTCCCCTTGCTGGGAGAGTGGATTGAAATTTTACATTCTCCCAAATGACGTATCTAGGCTTCCGTCTCTCCCCTTGCTGGGAGAGTGGATTGAAATTTTAAAATCATCATGCGTCACAAATTCACCCCCATGTCTCTCCCCTTGCTGGGAGAGTGGATTGAAATCTTTCAAATGCTGATG
>NZ_CBDLAM010000091.1:0-674 GCF_965301125.1 Anaerosporobacter sp.
CACCGTTTTTCTTAACACGTTTCTTAGTCACTTTTTTTGCTATTTTTTTAGCCATTTCCAAACCCTCCTATTGGATTTTTATTCCTATTATTTAACCGAATAAATTAAGATAATTATTTCTTCTTGTTTGCTACAGTTCTCTTAGGACCTTTTCTAGTTCTAGCATTAGTTTTAGTTTTTTGTCCACGAACAGGAAGACCTTTTCTATGACGGATTCCTCTGTAACATCCGATTTCTTGTAATGTCTTAATATTAAGTGCCACTTGTCTACGTAAATCACCTTCAACAGTATGACTTGCGTCGATTACGTCACGAATTCTTGAAACTTCTTCGTCAGTTAAATCTCTAACGCGAGTGTCTGGATTAACATTAGCTTCAGCTAATATACGGTTTGAGCTTACTCTACCAATTCCATAAATGTAAGTAAGACCGATTTCAACACGTTTTTCTCTTGGTAAATCTACACCACTGATACGAGCCATGTGCGTATTACACCTCCGTTAATTTTATTAAGAGTAATCAGATGATAGTATCATACCACCAAGTTTTTAATACTTTGGTTGGGTACGGTGAAATGCATACTTTTTCTTTCTTACTCTACTCATAAAATGTTTCCTTGTGATTGACTTATCACAATGTGATTGAATGATCACAATGTGATTGATGATCACAAT
>NZ_CBDLAM010000091.1:684-15213 GCF_965301125.1 Anaerosporobacter sp.
GTATTACACCTCCATAATTGTAATTAAATTATATTGTTAAGACCGTTTGTAATATCATATGATAATACTTGATTAACATATGGTGAAATGCATACTACTTAACTTCTTAACTAATCTTAGTTTCTTTTATTATCATTTTAATTTGTAATCGGGACTAGTAGTCCCTAGATATACAGAATATACGAGAGCATATATTCTGTTTTTGCAACGAACAACCTTTCCAGGCGTTTCATTACATCAGCCGCTTTAAATTGTGACAAACATAAGCACTTTTCTTATGTCTGCTTATACTAATGGTATCGTAGATACTAAAGATATCGAAGATATCCTTGTATCGTAGATATCTTGGGCAATGCCCTTAGTATAACAAATAACAAGTACACCTATTTACTGTTAAACACAGCAAAAAGTGCATAACATTCCTGTTATCCACAATATCACAATGGAATATTGTCGACATGTTCTTAAACATATGACAAATATTCAGCGTATGATTTATCATACGCGCTAGTAATCTAGCAGATTGCAACACAAAAAGCAAGAACTATTTATGATCGAAAATATATATACGAAACAATAAAAAGCCCTTCCGCTTTTTATTGGATATTAGCCTTGTCTTTGTTTGTGTCTAGGATTTTCACAGATTACTCTGATACTTCCTTTTCTCTTAATAATTTTGCATTTTTCGCAAATTGGTTTTACTGATGACCTTACCTTCATCGAGATTCACTCCTTTCACAAAAGTCAGCTCCCATTATACCACTTAAATTTGTAAATAGCAAGCGTTATTTATATAAATTTTAATTTATATCTTGTTACATTACCGACTTATTTATCACGCCAGATAATTCTACCTTTTGTTAAATCATAAGGTGATAATTCTAATGTTACCTTATCTCCTGGTAAGATACGAATGAAATTCATTCTTAATTTACCACTAATATGAGCTAAAACTTTGTGTCCATTTTCTAACTCAACCTGGAACATTGCATTTGGTAATTTTTCAATAACTGTTCCTTCAATTTCAACTACATCTGCTTTTGACATTTCAAAACCTCCTAAATTCTTTCAAAGGGGATATCCTATCCCGTGGTTACTTAACGAATACTATTGCTTTAAGAATATCTTAATGGATCTTTTAATATCCTCATCCGTTACTTTTTTACCTGAGTTTATACATGATTCTATACTCTCAGGAATTTCATTAATGATTTGAATGTGCTTAATTTTTTTCTTCTTAGGATTCGCTATTTTTTTGAGAATACCGTCCACCAAATATACATATTCGTGATCTGCTTTTATTATTACATATAATTTACCTTTGTCATGTCCAGCCTTAGAATATGCAAGCATACCATACTGGAATGTCTCTAACTGATACATCTACACTCTCCTACTTTTTTGCAGATAGTAAGATTGGCTCGCCATCTGTTATCAAAACAGTATTTTCATAATGTGCTGACAAAGAACCATCCTCTGTAACAACTGTCCAATCATCTTCAAGCCATTCTACATCATAATGTCCAATGTTTACCATAGGTTCTATTGCAAGCGTCATACCTGCCTGCAGTTTAATCCCTCTTCTTTTCTGTCGGAAGTTTGGGATTTCTGGTTCTTCATGTAAAGCTGTTCCTATTCCATGACCCACTAAGTCCCTAACAACTGAAAATCCAAAAGACTCTACATATTCCTGTATCGCAATTGAAATATCATTAAGATGATATCCTTCTTTAGCAAATTTAATTCCTTCAAAAAAACTTTTTCTTGTAACTTCGATTAATTTCTTTGCTTCTTCACTGATATTACCAACTGCCCAGGTTCTTGCTGCATCTGAATGATAACCTTTATAAATTACTCCAGCATCTAAACTTACAATATCTCCTTCTTGTATATATCGGTCTTTTGATGGGATTCCATGAACTACTTCATCATTAACTGATACACAAATTGAAGCAGGATATCCATTATAATTCAAGAAGGAAGGAATGCAACCAAACTTGCGAATAATTTCTTCCCCTTTTTTATCAATATCCTTAGTTGTAATTCCTGGTTTTACGAAATGTTTCAATTCATCATGCACGATTGCAAGTATATTACCTGCTTCTTTCATTAATTCAATTTCTCTACTTGACTTAATTGTAACAGACATTCTTATTCACCTAGAATCTTAACAATAGCAGCAAACACATCAGACATATCTATTGTTCCATCAACTTCTACAAGTACATTCTTCTTTGTATAATAATCAATAAGTGGTTGTGTTTGATCATGATATACTTTAAGACGTTTTTCAACTGTCTCTGGTTTATCATCATCACGTAAAATAAGTTCACTACCACATTTATCGCAGATACCTTCTGCCTTTGGTGGAATATGAACTAAATGATACGTAGCACCACAAGCTACACAAGCTCTTCTACCTGACATTCTACGAACAATGTTTTCATCTGGTACTTCTATATTAATTGCATAATCAATTTTTTCACCGATTGCTTCTAAAGCTGTATCAAGCGCTTCTGCTTGAGGTATTGTTCTTGGAAATCCATCAAGTACATAACCGTTTTCACAGTCTTCTTGTTTTACGCGGTCAACTACTAGATCAACAACTAATTCATCTGGAACTAATAGCCCTTGATCCATGTAAGTTTTTGCCTTGTTACCAAGATCTGTACCATTCTTGATATTTGCACGGAAGATATCTCCTGTTGAAATGTGTGGAATCTTATATTTATCAGCGATTTGTTTTGCTTGTGTTCCTTTGCCCGCTCCTGGAGCACCTAACATAATAATTTTCATAATTTGCCTCCCATACATAATAGTATTACCATCTTATTCTCTAATCAATCTTTTGTGTTTCGTATAGTAGTAAAAGCTGCAGGACGAATCACTACAGCTTACTACTCTTCTTATTAATCGTTTAGAAAACCTTTATAGTGACGAACAAGCATCTGTGATTCAATTTGTTTTATAGTTTCAAGAACTACACCAACAATAATGATTAATGATGTTCCACTAAAAGATACATCAGCACCAAATACACCAGAGCAGAAGATAGGTACAACTGCAACAACTGTTAAACCAATTGCTCCGATGAAGATAATATTATTAAGTACTTTTGTAAGGTAATCTGTGGTTGGTTTACCTGGACGAATACCAGGAATAAATCCACCTTGTTTCTTCATATTATTTGAAATCTCAATTGGATTAAAAGTAATTGAAGTATAGAAATATGCAAAGAAAATCAATAATGCAATATAAATCACTAAACCTAATGTATACTTAAACTCACCGAAGTTTTCGAAGTTACACCAAGATTGTTGATTCATAATTTTAAGTATTTTCTGACCTAAGCTTGCGCCTGCACCAGAAGCTGGATTAGTTCCAAATAAACTAGCAATAATAATAGGGAATTGCAATAATGAACCAGCAAAGATAACTGGTATTACACCAGCTGTATTAACTTTTAAAGGAATACTAGAAGATTGTCCACCAACCATCTTTCTTCCTTGAACCTTTTTAGCATATTGTACAGGGATTCTTCTTTCACCATTTTGTAAGAAAATGATGAATACAACCATGCCAATAATAACTGCTAAAATAATTGCTGCTGCAAGTATTGAATTGACTACATTACCTGAACTATCTACATCAACAAACTTTTTATAAAGTGTGCTTATATCATTTGGAATTCTTGAGAGGATATTAATTAATAAGATAATGGATATACCATTTCCTACTCCTTTTTCTGTGATTCTTTCTCCTAACCACATTAGGAAAGCTGAACCAGCTGTTAATGAAACCGCTACTGTAAGTACACCAGTAAATGTAAGTCCATTCTCTAAATAGCCTGAGTTACCAAATCCAATTGCCATAGCAACACTTTCAATAATAGCTAATGCTACTGTTACATAACGTGTATACTCTGCAATCTTCTTTCTTCCATCTTCCCCGTCTTTTTGCATTTCTTCCAACTTTGGTATTGCTATAGTTAAAAGCTGCATAATGATTGATGAAGTAATATATGGTGTAATATTTAATGCAAAGATTGACATGGTGGTAAAAGAACCACCAGTCAATGCATCAAAAAACCCCAAACTAGTCTGCTCACTAAAGAACTGTGATATTGCAGCTCCATTTACCCCTGGGATAGGAAGTTGACAACCGATTCGAACAATAACGAGTGCTATAAAAGTATAGATTAATTTTTTTCTTATATCTTTAATTTTCCACGCATTTCGGATTGTCTGCAACATCCTTAAATCACCTCAGCATTTCCACCAAGAGCTTGAATTTTTTCAACAGCGCTTGCGCTATAAGCGTTAACCTTAACATCAAGCTTCTTAGTAAGTTCTCCATTTCCTAGAATCTTAACGCCATCTCTTGGATTCTTAACGATTCCAGCTTCAATTAACGCTTCTACTGTAACAACAGCACCGTCTTCAAATCTGTTAAGAGTATCAATATTAATACCAACGATTTCTTTAGAATTTCTGCAAGTGAAACCTCTCTTAGGTAAACGTCTGTATAAAGGCATTTGTCCACCTTCAAAACCTGGTCTTGGAGCTCCTGAACGAGCTTTTTGTCCTTTGTGACCTTTACCTGCTGTTTTACCGTTACCTGAACCGTGTCCACGTCCTCTTCTAAAGTTATCACTGTGTTTAGCACCGTCAGCTGGTCTTAATTCTGATAAATTCATGTGTGCACCTCCTTACTAAATAATAATTATACTTCTTCAACCTTTACTAAATGTCTAACTTGATTGATCATTCCTCTAACTGCAGCGTTATCTGGCATTTCAACAGTTTTGTTAACTTTTTTAAGTCCTAATGCTTCAACAGTTGCTCTGTGTTTTGGAATGGCACCAATTGTAGATTTTACTAAAGTAATTTTTAATTTTTCTGCCATGTCTTTAACCTCCTACTAACCTAGTAGCTCTTCAACTGAAACACCGCGAAGTTTAGCTACTTCTTCAGGAGTTTTAAGTTGATTTAATCCTTCGATTGTAGCAAGCACTACGTTTTGCTTATTATTTGATCCTAATGATTTTGTACGGATATTTTTAAGACCTGCAAGTTCGATAACGGCACGAGCTGGACCTCCTGCAATAATACCAGTACCTTCTGGAGCTTTCTTAAGTAATACAGAAGCGCTTCCGAATTTACCAATGAAGTCATGTGGAATACTTCCATTTTCGTCCATAGGTAATGAGATTAATTTTTTGATTGCATCTTCTTTTCCTTTACGAATTGCTTCAGGAATTTCAGTTGCTTTTCCTAAACCAGCACCAACGTGTCCGTTTTTGTCACCAACAACTACTAATGCAGTAAATCTAAAGTTACGTCCACCTTTTACTACTTTAGTAACACGTTTGATTGATACTACTTTATCTTCTAATTCCAATTGACTAGCATCAATGATTGTACGTTTCATCTATTCTCCTCCTTACCTAGAATTCTAGACCAGCTTCTCTTGCTGCGTCTGCTAAAGCTTTTACTTTACCTTGATATATGAATCCGCCTCTATCAAAGACAACTGTAGTAATACCTTTTTCTAATGCTCTCTTTGCAATAACAGTTCCTAAATATGCTGCTGCTGCTACGTCATTTGTTTTGTCAAGTTCAGCCTTAACTTCTTTTTGTAAAGTTGAAGCTGACACTAAAGTATTACCAACTGTATCATCAATAATTTGAGCGTACATATGATTATTACTTCTAAACACAGCTAAACGTGGTCTCTGAGCAGTACCAGAGAAACGATTACGTAATTTTCTATGTTTTTTAACACGAACTTTACTTCTTGATTCTTTACTAACCATTGTTTTTACACTCCTTTAATTATTTTTTACCAGTCTTACCAACTTTACGTCTAATAACTTCATCAGCATATTTAATACCTTTACCTTTGTAAGGTTCTGGTTGTCTCTTTTCTCTGATATTAGCAGCGTATTGGCCAACTTTTTCTTTATCTATACCTCTAACAATAATCTTGTTTTGTCCATCAAGTGTTACTTCAATTCCTTCTGGATCTTCCATTACTACTGGATGAGAATAACCTAAAGATAATGTTAATGTTTTTCCTTGTTTTGCAGCTCTATAACCAACACCGTTGACTTCAAGAACTTTTTCATAGCCAGCTGTTACACCAACTACCATGTTTGAAATTAATGTTCTAGTAAGACCATGTAAAGATTTCATTTTCTTTAAGTCACTTGGTCTTGTTACAACAATTTCTTCGCCTTCAACTTTAATGTCCATTTCTGATGGTAAAACTCTTTCAAGAGTTCCCTTTGGACCTTTAACAGTCACTTTGTTATTTTCTGCTACCGTTACAGTAACGCCTGCAGGGATAGCGATAGGCATTCTTCCTATACGTGACATGTTGCACCTCCTATAATATTACGTCGCATGCTTTGTATCTGTTGCAGTTATCTGCTAGCAAATGCGTACATGTTGTTAGTTATTTTATTTTTCCCTATATAAGCTATAATACTTCACTAGCAAATATTATTTGTTTATTATAGGAATGATGGTCATGAGAATCTGTGATTCTCATGCACCGACGATACGATTATAAAATATCTGTATCCTATCTATCTTAGCCGTTTCCTACCAAACGAATGCTAAAACTTCTCCACCTACGTTAAGAGCTCTTGCTTCTTTATCAGTGATAACACCTTTGTTTGTAGAGATGATAGCTGTTCCTAAACCACCAAGTACTTTTGGTAAGTTTTCTTTGCTTGCGTATACACGAAGACCTGGTTTAGAAATTCTCTTAAGACCTGTGATGATCTTAACATTTTTATCTTTACCATATTTTAAAGCGATATGGATATTGTTAAATCCGTCAACTTCTTCAATTTCAAAACTTTTGATGTAACCCTCTTTTAAAAGGATTTCAGCGATAGCTACTTTCATTTTAGAAGCAGGTACATCTACAGTATCATGTTTAGCAGTATTCGCATTACGAATTCTTGTAAGCATATCTGCGATTGGATCATTCATTGTCATTATATTTTGCCTCCTTCCTTAATTCTACCAGCTTGCTTTTTTAACACCTGGAATTTGTCCTTTATATGCTAATTCACGGAAACAAATTCTGCAGATTCCGTATTTTCTTAAATAAGCATGTGGACGACCACAGATTCTACAACGGTTGTATTCTCTTGTAGAGAATTTTTGTGGACGTTGTTGCTTTACCTTCATTGACGTTTTAGCCATGAATTTTCCCTCCTAACTATTTTTTGAATGGCATACCGAATAATGTTAATAAATAACGAGCTTCCTCATCAGTCTTAGCTGTTGTTACAAATATGATATCCATACCTCTAACTTTATCAACCTTATCATATTCAATTTCAGGGAAAATTAATTGTTCTTTGATACCAAGGGCATAATTTCCTCTACCATCAAATGCATTAGGATTAACACCTCTAAAGTCACGTACACGAGGTAATGCTAAATTAATTAGACGATCAGCGAAATCATACATTCTTTCGCCTCTAAGAGTTACTTTACATCCGATAGGCATACCTTCTCTGATTTTGAAGTTCGCTACTGAGTTTTTCGCTCTTGTTAATACAACTTTTTGACCAGCGATGATTTCAAGATCTTTAACAGCTGTATCTAATACTTTCGCGTTGTCTTTTGCTTCACCAACGCCCATGTTAATTACTATTTTATCAAGTTTAGGTACTTCCATAACGTTCTTATATCCGAACTTTTTAATCATACCTTCAACGATTTCGTTTTTATAAGTTTCTTTTAATCTACTCAACTTATGAGACCTCCTCTCTTAATTAGTCGATAACTTCGCCAGTTGATTTAGCGAAACGTACTTTTGTAGGGCCATTTTTACCTTCAACAGTCTTGAAACCGATTCTAGTAGTTTTGCCTTTTACTACGTACATAACGTTTGAAGCATCAATAGGTGCTTCTTGGTGTAAGATTCCACCGTTCGGATTAGATTGACTTGGCTTAGCATGTTTAGTTACAGTGTTTACGCCTTCAACTAATACCTTTCCGTTTTTCACAGAAACAACTTTGCCTTCTTTGCCTTTATCTTTACCAGCGATTACTTTAACAGTATCACCTTTTTTGATTTTTGTTGTTGACACAGCCGACACCTCCTTATAACACTTCTGGTGCTAATGAAACGATTTTCATGAATTGTTTTTCTCTTAATTCTCTTGCTACTGGTCCAAAGATACGAGTTCCTCTTGGGTTCTTGTCATCTTTGATTACTACTGCAGCATTTTCATCAAATCTAATATATGATCCGTCTTTACGACGAGTTTCTTTTACAGTACGAACAACTACAGCTTTTACAACGTCACCTTTTTTTACAACTCCGCCTGGTGTTGCATCTTTAACCGAAGCAACGATGATATCTCCGATAGCCGCGTATCTTCTTGTAGATCCGCCTAATACTCTGATACAAAGTAATTCTTTAGCACCAGTGTTATCAGCAACTTTAAGTCTTGATTCTTGTTGTATCATGCTATTACTACTCCTTTCAGAAATTATTTTGCTCTTTCAATAATTTCTACAAGTCTCCATCTCTTATCCTTAGATAAAGGTCTTGTTTCCATTACTTTAACTCTATCTCCAATATTACAATCGTTGTTTTCATCATGAGCTTTTAACTTATAAGTTCTTTTCATGATTTTGTTGTATAATGGGTGTTTAACGTGATCCACTACAGCAACAGTGATTGTCTTATCCATTTTATCACTAACTACTTTACCTATACGAGTCTTTCTAAGGTTTCTTTCCACAACAATTCCTCCTTTCTAGGATTATTCAGCAGCTTTTACTTGTTTTGAAATTACAGTTTGAATTCTTGCGATATTCTTTCTAACTTCTTTAATTCTGCTTGTATTATCTAATTGATTTGTTGCGTTTTGGAATCTTAAATTGAAAAGTTCCTTTTTAGCAGCTACTAATTCTTCTGATAATTCAGCTACTGACTTTGTATTTAAATCTTGAACGTAATTCTTAGTTTTCACTGCCCGCACCTCCTTCTAAGTCTGCGCGAGAAACTACTTTGCACTTAACTGGTAACTTGTGTGTTGCAAGACGTAATGCTTCTCTAGCTACTTCTTCAGCTACTCCAGAGATTTCAAACATAACACGACCTGGTTTAACAACAGCTACCCAGTATTCTAGTGTTCCTTTACCGGAACCCATACGAGTTTCAGCTGGTTTAGTTGTTACTGGTTTATCTGGGAAAATCTTAATCCAAACTTTACCACCACGTTTGATATAACGAGTCATAGCAATACGGGCTGCTTCGATTTGGTTTGACTTAATCCAAGCTGGTTCCAAAGCTACAATACCGTATTCACCGTGAGAAATAGTGTTACCTCTCATGGCTTTACCAGCCATAGATCCACGGAATTGTTTTCTACGCTTTACTCTTTTTGGCATTAACATTATTTATCGCTCCCTTCCTTAGTTGCCTTAGTTGGAAGTACTTCACCATGGTAGATCCAAACTTTAACGCCTAGTTTACCATAAGTTGTATCTGCCTCTGCAAATCCATAATCAATGTCCGCACGTAATGTTTGTAGAGGGATAGTACCATCACTATAGAATTCTGTACGAGCCATATCTGCTCCACCTAAACGACCAGAAACTGCTGTTTTGATACCTTTAGCACCAGTTTTCATTGTTCTAGCCATAGTAGATTTCATAGCTCTTCTGAAAGAAATACGGTTTTCAAGTTGAGCAGCAATGCTTTCAGCTACTAATTGAGCATCAGTATCAGGTTTTTTAACCTCTTTGATGTCTACCATTAATTTCTTATCGCCAGAAATGAATTTTTGTACTTCTACTTTTAATTTTTCAATTTCAGATCCGCCTTTACCAATAACTACACCTGGTTTAGCAGTGAAAATGATAACTTTTAATCTATCTGATGCTCTTTCAATTTCGATCTTTGAAACACCAGCTGAATATAATTTATTTTTAAGATATTTTCTGATTTTGTAGTCTTCAACAAGATTGTCTGCGAAATCTGATTCTGCATACCATCTAGAATCCCAATCGCTGATAACGCCGACTCTTAAACCATGAGGATTAACTTTTTGTCCCATTGTAGTCTCCTTTCATTCAATTAGTTGGTTTTGCACCAAACTATCTTTCATTAAGAATTACAGTGATATGGCTCATTCTCTTTTCGATTCTGTAAGCTCTACCCTGTGCTCTTGGTTTGATTCTCTTCATAGTTGGTCCTTTATTTGCGAAACATTCTTCTACATAAAGGTTTTCAACGTTCATACCGTTATTATTTTCAGCATTAGCGATTGCTGATTTTAATAATTTTTCTATTAAACTTGAAGCATATCTTGGATTGTATGCTAATATACCAAGTGCTGTTTGTACATCCTTACCTCTGATGGCATCTAATACGAAACAAGCTTTTTGAACTGACACTCTAGCGTATGATAATTTTGCAGATGGTCTAGTATCTTTGTTCGCATTTCTTTCTCTTTTAATCTGGGATCTATGTCCTTTAGCCATGGATGAAACCTCCTTTCAAAGTGAAACAATTCTGTCAGTTTTTCGTCCACTGACGATTATTTATTTATAACTATCTTCTTGATTTCTTTTCGTCTTTTCCGTGTCCGCGATATGTTCTTGTAGCAACGAACTCACCAAGTTTGTGTCCAACCATATCCTCAGTTACATATACAGGCACATGTCTTCTTCCATCGTGAACAGCAATAGTGTGTCCAACGAATTGTGGGAAGATTGTAGAACGACGTGACCAAGTTTTGATTACTGTTTTGTCACCAGCTGCATTCATAGCATCTACTTTTTTAAGTAAGCTTGCATCAGCAAATGGTCCTTTTTTAAGTGAACGACCCATAGGTTCTACCTCCTTATAACTACTTTATATTCTTACCGTCTCTTCTTCTTACGATCATCTTGTTAGATTGTTTGTTTTTCTTTCTTGTCTTCAAGCCAAGAGCTGGTTTACCCCAAGGTGTAACAGGGCCTGGACGACCGATACCAGTCTTACCTTCACCACCACCATGTGGATGGTCATTAGGGTTCATTACAGAACCACGAACTGTAGGTCTGATACCCATGTGACGTTTACGACCAGCTTTACCAATATTGATAAGTTCATGATCAATGTTACCAACTTGACCAATTGTAGCTCTACAAATGATTGGTACCATTCTCATTTCACCAGAAGGTAATCTAAGTGTAGCATATTTTCCTTCTTTAGCCATTAATTGAGCTGAGTTACCAGCTGAACGAACGAATTGTCCGCCTCTACCTGGATATAATTCAATATTGTGAACTTGAGTACCTACTGGAATGTTTTGAAGTGGTAAACAGTTACCAACTTTAATTTCAGCTTCTGCTCCGTTCATTAACTTAGTTCCAACTTGTAAACCGTTAGGAGCTAAGATATAAGCTTTTTCACCATCTGCGTAGCAGATAAGCGCGATATTAGCAGTTCTGTTTGGATCATATTCGATACTTAAAACAGTTGCTGGGATACCATCTTTCTTTCTTTTGAAATCGATGATTCTATATTTTCTTCTTGATCCACCGCCTTGGTGTCTTACTGTAATCTTTCCTTGATTGTTACGACCAGCATTTTTATTTAAAGATACTACTAATGATTTCTCAGGAGTAGATTTAGTGATTTCAGCGAAATCTGAGCTAGTCATATGTCTTCTGGAAGGTGTATATGGGTTAAACTTTTTAATTCCCATTTTTTGCACTCCTTTCACTGCGCGTTAACGAATCTAGTTCGTCTGTTTTATTCTTATCGGTTATAAAAAACCATATTGTTAATCTATTTCCGCACTACCACCGAAGTCTTATATAAGATTTATCTTATAGTCCTTCGAAGATTTCAATATCAGCACTTTCTTCTGTTAATTGAACGATAGCTTTTTTAGTTTTTGCAGTTTTACCAACAACATTGCCACGTCTACGATTCTTTCCATCAAGATTCATAGTATTAACTTTAGCAACTTTTGTTCCTTCGAACATTTTTTCAACTGCTTCTTTGATTTGAGCTTTAGTTGCATCTGTATGAACAGAGAATGTATACTTCTTTTCGCTCATTGCGTTCATACTTTTTTCAGTAACGATTGGTTTAAGTATAACATCATAATATTTTAAATTTGCCATTATGCGTACACCTCCTCAATTTTTGCTACTGCATCTTTAGTTAATACTAATGTATCATACTTTAAGATGTCATATACGTTGATTGTATTTGTTAATGCAGTTCTTACAGTTGGAAGATTTCTAGCTGATAATACTACATTTTCGTTCTTTTCTCCTAAAACAACTAATGCTTTGCTTACTTTTAAGTTGTCAAGTACAGCTTTCATTTGTTTTGTTTTAATTTCTGAGAAATTAAGTTCATCAAGAACTACTAATTTAGAAGCATTTACTCTTGATGTCAAAGCAGATTGGATAGCTGCTAATTTTTCTTGTTTATTCATCTTGAATGAATAGTTACGTGGTTTTGGAGCAAATACAACTCCACCACCAGTCCATTGTGGAGATCTTGTAGAACCTTGTCTTGCATGACCAGTTCCTTTTTGTTTCCAAGGTTTTCTTCCACCGCCGCGAACTTCTGCACGTGTTTTAGCACTTTGAGTTCCTTGACGTTTATTTGCAAGTTGTTGAACAACTGCCATGTGAACTAAATGTTCATTTATTTCAACTCCGAAGACAGCATCGTTAAGTTCGATTGTACCAACTTCTTTACCTTCGATATTGTAAACAGATACGTTTGCCATTAGTGTGTTCCTCCTTCCTTAAAGCAATTAGTTTGCTTTTACTGAATTCTTTAACATAACCACAGATTTCTTAGGTCCAGGTACTGCACCTTTAACTAAGATAAGGTTATTTTCTGCATCTATTTTAACAACTTCTAAGTTTTGGATTGTTACTTTAACAGCACCCATGTGTCCTGGCATCTTTTTGCCTTTGAATACTTTACTTGGATCTGAACAAGCACCATTTGAACCAGCGTGTCTATGGTATTTAGAACCATGTGCCATAGGTCCTCTTGATAAACCATGTCTCTTAATAGCACCTTGGAATCCTTTACCTTTTGACTTAGCAGTTGCGTCGATTTTATCTCCTGCTGTGAAGATATCTGCTTTGATTTCTTGTCCTACAGAATATTCTTCAGCATTGTCAAATCTGAATTCTTTTAAGAATCTCTTATTATCTACACCTGCTTTTGCAAAGTGTCCTTTTCTTGGTTTGTTAACTAGTTTTTCTCTAATGTCGCCAAAACCAACTTGTACTGCACTGTATCCATCATTATCAACTGTTTTCACTTGAGTTACTACACAAGGACCAGCTTGTAATACAGTTACTGGAGTTAATACTCCATCTTCATTGAAGATTTGAGTCATTCCGACTTTAGTAGCTAATATTGCCTTCTTCATTACGAATGCACCTCCTGTTTAATCTACAGCGGATTACACAAATTCCGTGTAATCATCCTAGATGGCTTACTTTTGAGTGCTTGGGCCAGGAACCCCTGACACTTGGTCTCTATATATAAACCCTAAAGGATTACTTGCTTTTAATACTTACTTCTTTCAAAAACTATTTAGTTTTCATTTTGATGTCGATATACACACCAGCTGGCATTTCTAATCTAGATAATGCATCAACTGTTTTTTGGCTTGGAGTGATGATATCGATTAATCTCTTATGAGTTCTTTGCTCAAATTGTTCTCTGGAATCTTTGTACTTATGAACAGCTCTAAGAATTGTAACTACTTCTTTCTTAGTTGGTAGTGGCACAGGCCCACTCACCTTAGATCCTGTTTTCTTTACAGTTTCAATAATTTTTCCAGCTGATTGATCAATTAATTGATGATCATACGCCTTAAGTGTAATTCTCATTACTTGACTTGCCATAAAAAAAGTCGCCTCCTTTTCGCACTTAATATCAGTACGACAAGCGGTGACTGTACACGTATCCGTGTGTATCGTAGATAACTCATCTCGTAAAACGAGCAGTTTCTTACTTCGTAATCAGAACTTGTCTAATTACACACACTCCCTCTTCTGCAGTTTGCAGAGCTATTGATTTGTACAGTGACTTGTCGCCAGTTTTATAACTTGACATTCGCTCCACGGAAAACCTGTGTCTTGCACAGCAACCTCGCGCTTCTACGCTATCAATGTCACAACAATAGTTATTATACAGTAGCTTTACAAGAATTGCAAGAACTTTTTCTTAATATTTATCGAAAAAAATGCACAATGTTTTTATTTCTTTTATTAATTTTTTACGCATTTCGTCTATACCCAAAACCATCTTAACTTTTACCATTCTTGTGTCTTTCTCTCTCGAATTGAGTTTCTTCCTATTATATAGTTTGATAATTAACTTGCCCCTTCATTCACCTCACTAACTTATTCCTTTGTAATCTACTATATAAATGCCCTATCTTCTATTCTTCCCATAATCCTATGTTCTATTACATCACAAAAGAAAAAGAAATAACAAAGTTTAAATTACTTTGTT
>NZ_CBDLAM010000092.1:0-3087 GCF_965301125.1 Anaerosporobacter sp.
ACCCGACATTTGACTTATGTTGGTGGACTAATCTCTAGATACGCCATTTGAAAATCTGAATTTAGAAGAATTGTTATGACGTTCCTCTCGTTTTAAATGTGCAATAATTCTTGCCTCCAATTCTTTTAAACTAAATGGTTTCATTATATAGTCATCTCCACCAGACAACAACCCATTTATCTTATCTTGTTCTTCCACTTTTGCTGTCAAGAAAATAATTGGGCAAGATACCTTATCACGTATCATCCGGCAGTATGTAATCCCATCCATCACTGGCATATTAATATCAAGTAAAATAATATCTGGTTTTTGAGCTAACATTATTTCCGAATCAATAGCAGAGTTCGTCGTCATAACAATATAATTTTTGAATTCAAAATAACTCCTTAGGAGCTTGAGTAGTTCTTTATCATCATCTATCAATAAAATCTTATACTCCATTATATCACCTCAATTTAATTGTACTAGATAAATGACAACAAAGAAACAACGATTCATATTTTTTACACCTATTACCATGCTTTTCTAGTCTGGTAATCGTATTTTTGTTTTATCTCCCTTTCAAATTACATACAGGTATCTTCTTACGTAAATCTTGTAAACGATTCAACGCTTCATAAAGTGTCTCATCCTTTTTCGCAAAATGAAAGCGAATTAGATGATTGACGTTCTCACGGAAAAAGCTAGAACCGGGAACAGCACCAACACCAACATCTCGGGCAAGTACCTCACAAAATTCCAAATCACTGTCAAAACCAAATTCTGAAATATCAAGGAGTATGTAATAGGCTCCCTCTGGAACCGTATGGCTAATTCCGATATCGTCTAGTCCTTTTAAGAATAGATCACGCTTCTTCGTATATTTATCTTGAAGCCATCTATAATATGTATCATCAAATTTGAGGCCTACTACCGCCGCCTCTTGTAATGGAGCTGCAGCGCCCACCGTCAGAAAATCATGAACCTTTTTTGCTACATCTATTACATGAGCTGGAGCAATGATATAACCAAGTCGCCAGCCTGTTATGGAATAGGTTTTTGAAAGTGAACTACAGGAAATGGTTCGCTCCCACATTCCAGGAAGTGACGAAAAATATACATGCTTGTGTGGCTCATATACAATATGTTCATATACTTCATCTGTAATTACAAAGGTATCATATCTCTCGGCAAAATTGGCAATCAATTTCAGTTCATCATAAGTGAAAACCTTACCACATGGATTAGACGGATTACATAAAATTAAAGCCTTTGGTTTTTGCTTAAAAGCTGCTTCAAGTTCATCTGGATTAAAATTGAACTTTGGAGGATATAGAGGTACATAAATCGGATCAGCTCCAGAAAGGATTGTATCTGCACCGTAATTTTCATAAAATGGTGAGAATACAATTACCTTATCACCAGGATTGGCAACCGTCATCATAGCCGCCATCATTGCTTCTGTACTTCCACAGGTTACAACGATTTCTCCATTGGGATCAATCTTTCGCCCCAACAACCTGGATTGCTTCTCTGCCAACGCTTCTCTGAAGTTTTGTGCGCCCCAGGTGATAGAATATTGATGAAAATCTTCGTGAGTAACTTGAGACAGACGTTCTAGAATCTCACGTGGTGGCTCAAAATCCGGGAAACCTTGTGACAAATTCACTGCATCATATTGTAAGGAAACCCTTGTCATTCGTCGAATAACAGAATCCGTAAATGTATTTGTTCTTTTCGATAGCTCTGGCATAATTTCACCTCCAATTTAAATCGTATAGCTCAATTTTCTTTCATCGACAATTCTTTTTGACTTGTGTTCCGAACGTGTGTCTAACCCTCCATCTGGATGAACCTTTACGCTGTATGGTTTTACACCAATTCTAGATTTCAAAGCGGCTGATACTCGGTCAGCAAGTACCTCATCAGCTTCTGTACTATCTGCATTCTTTTCTATTTCAACAGAATACTTGCAAGTAAAATCTTTTTCAAACACGCGGATTAGATATTCCCCAGTAATACCATCTAGTTCATGTATAACAGCTTCGATATCACTTGGAAATACGTTAACAGCGGATACAATAAACATATCGTCTTTTCTACCGTTAATGTGAATTCTACCGTGAGTACGTCCGCATGTACATGGTGTATTGTCAATCCAGCCAATATCTCCCGAACGAAAACGAATCATCGGTCTAGCATGTTTACGAAGTGTAGTATATACAAGTTCACCAACCTCTCCAGCAGGCAGAACATCACCGGAGTGAATATCTATAGTTTCCACAAGAATATGATCTTCTGCTATATGTAAACCGTCTTTTGCTTCGCACATTGCTGCACAGGCTCCGAAGATATCAGAAAGCCCATAGAAATCATAGAGGTCTGCACCCCATAAATCTTCAATTGCTTTTCTGGTTGCGTCAATAGACCCCCCTAATTCTCCTGCGACGATAATCTTTTGGATAGATAAATCCTTTTTCGGATCAATCCCATTTTTCTTCGCTGTTTCCCCTAGATACCATGCATAAGATGGACTAGTCCATATAATGGTAGGCTGATAAGTCTTTAAGATATACAGTAGGCGTTCACTTGGTAAGGTTCCTCCCCAAATACATAATGCACCTAAGTTTTGAGCACCAATAACATCTGGTCCACCTACATACAACGAAAAATTCAGCGCATGTACATAACGATCTTTTGGTCTCATTCCAATCTGCCAAAACCAACGACTTTGTGCATCCTGATATTCATCAAAATCCTGTTTTGTAAATGGACTCATTGTAGGTACACCTGTAGAACCTGTAGACGTTGAGATGAACACCACATCTTCTTCCGAAACCGCACAAAGTTCACCTAAGAAGGAACCTACCCCTTGGGTATCACGCTCGGTCTTTTTATCAATAAACGGGAATTTTACTAGATCTGAAAGTTCTTTAATATCCTCAGGTTTCACCCCTACTTCATCAAAAGATCTCTTGTAGTACGGTGAGTTTTCATAAGAAAATTTAACCATCTCTTTTAGTGATTCTAATTGAAGTTTTTCAAGTTCCCCCCTTGAAAGTGTTTCAATTTTGTCGTCCCAGAATTTTTTTTCGCTCATACTTATAC
>NZ_CBDLAM010000092.1:3097-15196 GCF_965301125.1 Anaerosporobacter sp.
ATTTTTATATATGTACTCCCATTTTTTATCACGAGAACTGATAATCATTTGAATATCCTCATCTGTTAAATGACGAAAACGGCTTTGCTTTCTCAAATAAGCACTGATATCGCTAAATTCTTTTGGTTTATGATTCAAGGTAAATTCTCCCTGTTCAAACTCAGCAAGGTACCAGAGTCCACAGTCCACTACTTCCTTAGCAATTTCAACGGTTTCATCAGTGTCTATTCCCCAACCGGTTGGACAGGGTGCAATGATATGAATATATTTTGTTCCTTTTATCTTTGATGCCTTTTCCACTTTGTTCATAAAGTCCGGAAGGTAAGCGATGCTAGCAGTTGCAGCATAAGGAATACCGTGTGCAGCTACAATTTCAAACATATTCTTTTTGCTACGAAGGTTACCTCGAATGTTACTTCCAGCAGGAGTTGTAGTAGTCTTAGCTCCGAATGGTGTTAAGGAGCTTTTTTGAATTCCTGTGTTCATATAAGCCTCGTTGTCATAACAGATATATAAGATATTATCATTACGATCAATTGCTCCTGAAAGTACCTGCAAACCGATATCAGCAGTTCCTCCGTCGCCAGCAAATCCTACTGCTTGAAAATCCGTGATTCCAAGTGCACGAAGCCCAGCTTCAATCCCTGTAAGCATTGACGCAGTCCCTGCAAATGTAGAGATGATTGCATTGTTTCCAAAACAAAGTTGTGGAAAATTAAATCCGACCGCTGACATACAACCTGCTGGTAACACGGCGATGGATCGCTCTCCCAATACTTTTAAGGCAATACGAACTGCAAGGCTACCTCCACAACCTGCACATGCTTTATGTCCATAAAAATACTCATCTTCATTTAAAGTTTTAGCCGTTAAACCCATCGCCTTCACCTCCAATTCCTAGAAATTTTATTTTTGAGTTTTCCTGTTTCAATTCTTTAAAAATTCCTTCGATTTCACTCTCTGAAATATTTTTTCCACCCAAGCCTCCTATATAATTAGAAGTTGGAACAGACAGTCCTGACTTATGTAGTGCAGAGTTAACATTCGTATAAACTGTACCTTCATTCCCAAAAGAAATATCCTTTTCAAGTACAGCGATTGCTTTCGCATGTTTAACCCCTTTTGCGATTTCTTCATTTGGAAACGGACGTATATAGCGAAGTCTGATAAGTCCAACTTTTTCTCCTTTGGCACGAAGTTTATCCACCGTTTCCTCAACCAATCCTGCAATAGAGCCAAGGGTTATGAGAATATATTCAGCATCGTCTGTGTAGTAGTTTTCCGTTAGTCCCGTATACGTCCTACCGAAAATCTTACTAAATTTACTCTCTGCCTCGACAATTACTTCTTTTGCACTCAGCAAGCCTATATGTTCTTTATATTTGAATGCTGTATTAAGATCAGGGCCTACTGAAAAAGCAAGATTACGAGGATTTGACAAATCTAGCTTATTATCTGTTTCATAAGCTGGCAGGAATTCGTCCGCCTGCTCTTTTGTCGGTACCTCTACTACCTCATAGGTATGCGTCAGGACAAATCCGTCAAGGTTTGCCATAAAAGGTGTTGATACATCCTTATGTTCCGCAATATAATAACTCATAAGCGCTAGGTCAAGACTCTCCTGCGCATTCTTTGCATAGGCTTGAATCCAACCACAATCAAGTTGTGAAAGAGAATCACGTTGATCACCGTAGATATTCCACGGAAGTGCTGTAGAACGGTTTGCGTTCATCATAACGATTGGAAATCGTCCTCCAGAAGCATAGGTTAAACACTCTGCCATATATAAAAGTCCCTGGGATGAAGTTGCTGTGAAAGTTCTAGCACCAACTGCAGATGCTCCGATTGCACAAGAAAGAGCCGAATGTTCTGATTCAACATGGATGAATTCACTTTCAAGACTCCCATCTTCCACCATTTCTGAAAGAGCTTCTACAACAATTGTCTGAGGTGTAATAGGATATGCAGAAATCACATGCGGACGTGCAAGCCTTATACCATAGGCAAATGCCTCATTTCCCGATAAAAACTGTTTCGCCATTATTCTTCCGCCTCCATTTCTATTGCTCCAAACTTACATGTTTTTTTACAAATACCACAGCCCTTGCAAAAATCATAATCAATACTAACTTTCTCATTTGATTTATAAATGACACCATCAGGACAATATAGATAACACATAAGACAACCGACACATTTATCTTCTTTGATAACTGGCCTAATATTTCGCCAGCCAGCATTCTTAGTTACCAAATATCCAGCTTCATAGGATGTTGCCTCTGGAATGTCCGAAAGATTTTTGGGTACTTGCTCTCTTAAATACGGTTTCATGATACCTCCCCCTTTGTTAATATCCCTGCTGCCGCCTTGACTGCCGCTATATTATTTTCATGAAGTTTTGATGGCATATACTGCTCTATAGCGGATTGTATATCCTTCAAAAGGATTTCCTCAAATACAGCCGAAAAGGCCCCTAACATAATTGTGTTGGTGATTGGCCGTTTCAAAATCTCAATTGCTAATGTATTTGCATCTATAGTAATAATACGCTCATCTTCAAAATGTCGTTTTGTATTAAGCAAGATCTTCCCATTCGGCTTCAATTCCAACAAAGAACGATCCGAAAAAAGCGTATCATCAAGATAAATACTAAAATCCGCCTTTTCAATCTCACTTCTATTACCAATCGACTTATTACTAAGCTTGGTAAAAGCACGAATAGGTGCCCCACGTCTTTCTGGCCCGAATGATGGGAAGGCAATCGAATAGTTGTCATCACTATGTAAAATAAATGCCGCTCCAAGCAATTTCGCTGCTGTAAAAGCCCCTTGGCCACCACGACCATGCCATAAGATTTCTATCATTGAATTACTCCTTTCATCGTCTCCATCTTAGTAAATATCTCTGCAATTTATTAAACAAAAAGGAAATTACAACAACCACAATTCCAATTACCAGGAGTCCGACAATTGTGCGTGTATAATCACCCAAATCCGAATAGTTCTTTACGTAATAACCCATACCAGATCTAGCACCTATCATTTCTGCAGAGGTTAGAAGTATGAACGAAACGCTTAAGCCTTGATTGCAGCCAATGAAGATCTGTGGTAACGCCGCCGGAAGAATTATAGAGAACAGCATTGTAAATTTATTGACATTTAATACTTTTGCTGAATCAATTACCTTCTGCTCAACATTCAAAACACCGCTCATCGTACTTGCAAACACAGGCCAAAAGGTTGCAAGGAAAATAACAAAAACAGAAACCGAACGGAATGTAGGTAAAAGTGCTATACCATATGGGATATACACAATCGGAGGTATGGAGCCTAGGAATTTGGATATGTAAGTTGCCGCATTACCAAGTCTAGCGTTCCAACCAAGAAACAAACCTAGTGGAATTGCGCTAACAGCTGCTAGTAGATACCCTTGCAAAATTATTGCGATCGAGCTTTTAATATTAACAATAATTTTATCTATATCCTGTACAAACTGTTCAAAAACTCTTCCTGGTGGTCGAAAAAGGGCTTCCTTTAGAACTTTGAACTTAGCAGTTGCAAGTGTCCATACGATTAGCAATCCATACAAAAAAGCGATAATATCCAAAAACAAATTCAAACTATCTTCTTTCTTAATAAGTGCACTAACTATTAAAGTCAAAACTTCAATCCCAATAACAAAAGATATCGCATATAGAGAATAACTATGTTTTGTTACTGTATCCGGAAATAATTGAATCAACAAAAAGATAATAAACAGCAGATTCGCCACTCTCAAATATCTTTTCTTGAATGTCATTACAGAACCACCTCACTTCCTCCAATTTTATTAACAATATCACTATAGAAAAGAGAAAGTAACTCATTACGAAATGCCCCATATTCTCTTGTCTGCACAAGCTTAGCCCTATTTCTTGGTCGATCAAAATCAACTCTTATCTCCTTATATACCTGACCTGGGCTGCCTGACATCATAATTATACGATCGGAAAGTAAAATTGCTTCATCAATATCATGTGTAACAAAAACAACTGTTTTCTTTTCCTGTATTCCACCACCTTCCCATAGATTAAGCAGCAACTCCTGTAATATAGTACGGTTTTTCGCATCTATTGCACCAAATGGTTCATCCATTAGAAGTATATCTGTGTCCATAGCCAACACTCTTGCAATTGCTACGCGTTGCTGCATACCGCCAGACAATTGAGATGGGTACTTATTCTTAAAGTTCTCAAGTCCTACTTTTTCAAGAAATTCATCAGCTATATTAAGTCGGTCTGTTTTTGAAATTCCTTTTTTTATTTGCTTTACACCAAAAGCAACATTATTTCTGGCTGTCATCCATGGAAAAAGTGAATAATGCTGAAACACAACGCCACGGTCTGTTCCTGTTCCTGTAACTTGCTTTCCATCAATGGTAATCGTGCCTTTTGAAGGAGCATTGATTCCCTCCAATATACTTAACAATGTACTCTTTCCACAACCGCTAGTTCCAATTACACTGACAAATTCTCCAGTTCCTACGGAAAATGACACATCTTCAAGTGCTGTGAAAGATTTATTTTTCTCTGTATAGTTAACCGTTACATTTTGTATTTCTATTTTATTCAATGAATTCACCTCATTTTCGGCTTACTAGATGCATCAAATTTTTATTCAACATCATTGAAATGCTCTTGTAACTCTTTATATGTTGCATCATCTGGACTTTCTGTAATTAAACTCTCTAATGCATTTTTATAGATATCTGTATTGTAAAGTTTCTCAATATCGTAATCTGTTGCATATCCAAAATCTACGATTTCTTTTTTGAGATCTATCATTGCTTGTTTATCTGGATCTGGATTTGACTCTCCATGACCACCGTACACCTCATATTCGATGTATTCTTCTTCGATGTCTATATACTTCTTGATATCTTTAATTGTACCGTCTTGATTTTCCTGTGAAAATTTATATGCCTTAATTAGTGCCCGTTCAAAAGCATTGTATGTATTTGGTTTTCCCTCAAGTGCTGCTGTGGTAGCAACTTGTCGACAGCAAGGTTGATTTTTGAATTGCTCTACCTCGTTGCAATAATACACCACTTCATAACCAGCACCTTTTGCCAATGATGAATAAGGTGAATAAACAGAGGCGGCATCGATTTCTTGACTTTGTAGTGCTGCGTATGCATCCTTTTGACTATCAAAGTAGACAACATTTACTTTGTCATCGCCTTTGCCGACTTCAAGACCTGCATCTTTTAAAAGTATTAACAGTTCAGCATCCTGCACACTGTTTTTAACTGATGCAACATTTCTGCCTTTTAATATAGTGATGTCCCAATCTGTTTTTCCTTCGGTAAACTCTGATTTAATCACATAACCATGTCCATTACTCATTGCACCACCGAAGATTGTAAGGTCATGACCTTGGCTTTGTAATGTTAGAGTTGGAACCGAACCAATGAAGGAAGCATCAAGCTTACCGGATTCCAAACCAGTAGAAAGTTCTGCAGCGCTGGAGAACTGCGTCAATGTGACATTTAAGCCTTCCTCCTTAAAAAATCCTTCTTCCTTTGCCACAAATGCTAGTAAATGACCGGTAGAATTCATGTAACCAAGATTAAAATCTGTTTGCTCTAAACCTTTAACTGCTGTGCTTTTCGTCTCTTTCGTTTCTTTTTTGTTTGAACATGCTGTAATTGACGATAATACTATTAGTAAGAGTATAGCTGACAAAAACTTTCTTTTCATTCCAATTACCTATCCTTCCCATTTTTAATTTTTGATACAAAAAAAGAAGCCTTTTAAATTGACTTCTAACGATGCAATCCAATTGATCTCATATGTCAGGAGTGATATACAAAATCACATTCGTGTCATGCAACATTGCATGATACAGCAACCTTTGGATTGCATCATCATACACATGTGTATGCACATCTTTTCTCTGATAAACGTGATTGTTGTCATGTTTATTCCCTCCTTTATTTAATGTATACTAAACACATAGGTTTTGTATGCATATATACTAACTCATACTTTTTCCTTTGTCAATACTAATTGTAATTTTTTTCATTTTTTTTCATTTTAATGCATAAATTTAATTTTAATTAGGGGTTTATCTAGCAAAAAAACTCGGACTATTGAAAACCTAGAAAATACATGTTATGATGGAATATACAGAAAGAGGTGTTCTATAATGAAAATATCAACAAAAGGAAGATACGCTTTACGAATGCTTCTAGATCTTGCTGAACACAAAAATAACGGATATATTGCTTTAAAGGATATTGCAGAGAGACAAGGTATTTCAAAAAAATACTTGGAACAGATTGTACCAATTTTGAATAAATCCGATATTCTTCAGACAAACCGAGGTTTTCAAGGAGGTTATAAACTTGTTAACTCTCCCGACAAGTACACAGTAGGAATGATTTTACGTCTTACAGAAGGCAGTCTGTCTCCTGTTCCTTGTTTGGATCATGATCCCATTCAATGTGATCGTGTTAGTGATTGTGCTATGCTCCCAGTTTGGCAAGGTTTAGGCCATGTAATCAATGAATATCTTGATAATATTACACTTCAGGATATTTTAGATCAACAAACAGAGCTATACTCTAACGATTATATAATTTAAAGAGGTTGTCACTCTAAGATTAGATGCGATAGAATTAAAATAAAAACAATCCCAAGATGGTGTATACCTATGACTAATATGAAATGTACGTCATAGGCATTCATCCTCTTGAGATTGTTTTTTAATTATTATTTTTTATTATATATGTGAATGCTAATCTATTATGCGACTGTTATTATGAATCTATCATTAACAGAATTCATACGGCAGTGCCTTTTTACCTTACGTGTATAGATTCTTGCTAAAGTATCGATCACCGCGATCGGGTAATATGATAACGATATTGCCTTTTGCTCCGTCTGCAATTAGCTTCTGCGCTGCAGAAAGTACAGCTCCAGATGAGGAACCCGCAAAGATACCCTCGTTTGTGGCAAGCATACGAGCACCAGAAATCGCATCTTCATCAGTAATCTTTATTACTTTGTCTACAAGGGTCATATCCATTGTTTCTGCAATAAAATCATTACCTATTCCTTCAATATCATAATCCCCGTGTTCACCACCACCAATAGTTGAACCCACAGGGTCAGCAAGAACCCCCTTTATATTCGGGTTCTGTTCTTTTAGATACTTAACTACCCCTGTAAAGGTTCCACCACTGCCTGCCCCGGCTATAAGATAATCGATATTCCCATCTAAATCACGATAGATCTCTGCCCCTGTTGTTTCATAATGAGCCAATGGATTACTAGGGTTTTTAAATTGTTGCAAAGAAATCGCATTAGGTATTGATAAACGTAACTCTTCTGCCTTTCTCGCTGCTCCAAGCATACCCTCTTCTCTTGGTGTATTTATTATCTCCGCTCCTAGTGCACGCATCAGCATTTGCTTTTCTTGTGAAAACTTGGTAGGCACGACAAAAATAATACGGTATCCTTTATTTAGTGCTGCAAAAGCAACACCAAGACCAGTGTTACCTGCTGTTGCCTCAACGATTGTTCCACCTGGCTTTAACAATCCTTTTTTCTCTGCATCTTCAATCATATACTTACCAATTCTATCCTTTACACTTCCTGCTGGATTGTAAAGCTCTAACTTTGCAAACAAATTTACCTGCTCTGGTAAATCTACATTCTCTAATTTAACAATTGGTGTATTTCCAATCAATTCTTGCATAGATTTATAATACTTCATAACTATTCCTCACTATCTCCTATTGCTTGCTCTAAATCTTCAAGTAAATCGTTGATACTTTCAATACCAACAGATAACCTGATTAAACCATCTGTAATTCCGACCTTTTGTCTCGTTTCATAAGGAATCGATGCATGTGTCATACTAGCAGGGTGGCATACTAAAGATTCTACTCCTCCAAGACTTTCTGCAAGAGTAATCAATTTTAGAGAAGAATAGAATTTTTCTATTTTGTAATTCTCATACAATTCGAAGGATATCATCGCTCCACCATTTTTCGCTTGCTTTTTATTAATTTCATATCCTTGTGCCTCAGAAAATCCTGGATAATATATCTGTTTCACTGCTTTATGCGTTTTTAGATATTCTGCTATCTTTACAGCATTATCCACATGTCGATCCATTCTTACTCCTAAGGTTTTAATTCCCCTGATAAGCAAGAATGAATCAAAAGGTTGTAGAATTCCACCTGTAGAATTCTGGATAAAACCAATACGCTTAGCCAATTCCTCTGAATCAACAACTACAAGACCTGCAACCAAATCACTATGACCACCAAGATATTTAGTAGCACTATGGATAACGATGTTTACTCCTAGTTCAATCGGTCTTTGAAGATATGGAGTCATAAAGGTATTGTCAACAATAGATAAAATACCATGTTTTTTCGCTATTTCTGCAATAGCTCCTAGATCTGTAATGGTCAAAAGAGGATTTGCTGGGCTTTCCACAAAGATAGCTTTTACCTCTGGAGTGATTTTATTTTCTAAAGCAGCGATATCCGTTGTATCTTCAATAGAATACGTAATTCCAAAATTATTGAATACCTTATCAAGTACGCGGAAAGTTCCGCCATATACATTACTAGAAATAATAATTCTATCACCGCTCTTAAACAAGCTAAGAACTGCCGTAATTGCTGCCATACCTGAGGCAAAAGCAAATCCCGCTTTGCCATGTTCCAATTCAGCAATCAAAGCTTCTAATGCTGCTCTTGTAGGATTTCCTGTACGAGAATATTCATATCCCTTATGATGTCCAAGACTTTCTTGTTCATACGTAGATGTCTGATAAATTGGAACGTTGACTGCACCTGTTTGTTTATCACCGTAAATACCGCCATGAATTAGCGCAGTTTCAATATCTTTATAATTTGACACAATCCTTACCTCCTATTAATTTTCAGCCTTTTATAGCTGTGATAAAATGTATGTTTTCGTATGCGCGTTGATTGTCTGATCTATTCTCAAAAAAGTTTTTCTGAATATCATCTGGAGTAAGATGGCCTTTCACAAGGAATCCGTGCCGTTTTAGAGCACTTTCCATATCCTCAAAGGAATATCCTTGTTTCATAACCTCTCCTAGGCTTGCAGTCATTTTTGTTAGTAGTTTGACCCTATCGGCGCTTTCCTCACTAAAAGTAGTTTCATCTGGATAATCAAATACCGTTATGTTTCCTTCTCCAGATAATCTAGAAATATTCTCTATCGTCTGCTCAAATACTGGCAAAGTCAAATAATAGGTCACTCCAAGAATTGTAAAGAATGTAGGAATTAACGGGGAGTATCCTGCTGCTATCAATGTTTCTTTCATATCATCTTTTGCAAAATCTATTGGAACAAAATGAACATTTTCTGGTATATTCCATTCAAGATTACGGATTTTCTCTAGTTTATATCTCTGTGTATCCGGATGATCAAGTTCATAAATTCGTATGTTAGGATTATCATTACGAAATGAAAAAGTATCCATTCCTGCACCACAAATAACATACTGACATTCGCCGTTTTGTTTTGCAAACTCTTTTAATTCTCGTTCTGCATAAGCAATCCGCGATAAAGGAATCGGAGAGATATATTGATTAAGTAATGGATAAACCACCTCTCCCCTAAATCCAATATTCGGAATATAATCCTCTGCGTGAAACTGATGTTGAATAAGCTGCCCAAGTTTATCGTATTCTTCCTTACCCATCAAATCGTAAGCAAGATAGTCATCAAAAATTTTTTGTTTTTCAAAATTTGAATGATATGCACGCGCGAAGGAACACAATTTCGCTGTTATGCTTTCTTGTGTATCAATCATGAAAAAGTCCCCCCTTTTCTATTTAATTTAGTCAGAAAACATCGGTGTAGAGAGATATCTCTCACCAGTATCTGGTAGTAATGTAACAATTATCTTTCCCTTATTTTCAGGACGTTTTGCAAGCTCTTTTGCTGCAAAGACGGCTGCGCCAGATGAAATCCCCACTAGTAAACCTTCTTTTCTTGCAAGTATTCTACCTGTTTCAAAAGCATCTTCGTTTTCTACTGCAATTATCTCATCATAGATTTCTGTGTTCAATGTATTCGGTACAAATCCTGCACCAATACCTTGAATTTTGTGAGGCCCTGGAGTTCCTTTAGAAAGAACAGGTGACCCTGCTGGCTCAACCGCAACTATTTTCACATTCGGATTCTTAGATTTCAAGTATTCTCCAACACCTGATACCGTTCCACCTGTACCAACACCCGCAACAAAGATATCAACCTTTCCATCTGTATCCTCCCATATTTCAGGACCTGTGGTACTACGATGTACAGCAGGGTTTGCAGAGTTAGTAAACTGACTTGGAATAAAACTGTGTTCTATTTCACTTGTTAACTCCTGAGCTTTGGCAATTGCGCCCCTCATTCCCTTCGCGCCTTCCGTCAGAACAATTTCTGCGCCATAAGCTTTTAGTAGGTTACGACGTTCGATACTCATGGTTTCTGGCATAGTAAGAATAATTTTATATCCTCTTGCTGCTGCTACTGCAGCTAGGCCTATACCTGTATTACCACTTGTTGGTTCAATAATAACAGAATCTGGTTTTAGAATTCCTTTTTCTTCTGCATCATCAATCATCGACTTTGCAATTCTATCTTTTACACTTCCAGCAGGATTAAAATATTCTAGTTTTGCAAAAATTGTTGCATGGAGGCTATTATCTTGTCCATAAGACTCTAATTCTAAAAGTGGCGTACCACCAATTAAATCTGTAATTTTTTTATAAGTTCTCATTACAATTCTCCTTAAAATATATCATAAATATAAATATATACATAAACATATAATACCTATCAGTATTATAGGTTTTATTATAATACCATATTTTGTATTTGTCAATCACTTTACATATGATCTTGATGATTACATTTGTTATAGTTTACTCTAACTGACACATCAAAAAGCACATCTAGTAATGGATGAAAAAAGCCCTGTAGACTAGAAACCTTTCTATAATTGTCTAATCTACAGGGCCAAATTAATTATTTTACTGAACCCATTTCATCTACTATTAATTTTAAAGTTTGTACTTGTGCATATAACTCTTGACTTATTGCTGTATTTTCTTGTGATGTTGAAACTACATGTTCGAGTTTATATGTTAATTGATTAAAATTATCAGGGACTGTTTTAATAAGTTCGTTCTGTGTTGTTGTGCTATTTAAAAGCATGTGAATAACTTCTTCTGATTGATTTATTTTATCAATAATATCACTAAATACCATAGATGTTTCATTTATCTTAAATTTCCCTGTTTCTATACTATTTACAGTTTTATCGATAATTTCTTCAATATTTTTAACTGTTAAAGAACTTTTTGCAGCTAAATCTCTAACTTCATTAGCCACAATGGCAAATCCCTTACCTGATTCCCCTGCTCTTGCAGCTTCAATAGCAGCATTTAATGCCAATAAATTTGTCTGATTCGATATAGCTTCTATTTCTTTAATAATTCCTAAAATATCTTTACTATAATTAGCGATATCTTCTATTGCCTCAATTGCATTACTAATAACGATAGTTCCATTAGATGCGCTACTTTTTATATTAGTTATAGTACTTGTTGTTTTCGTAATATTATCTTCACTAATATGTATATTATTTTGTATTTGAGTAATTAGCTTTTGAAGTAACTGTAAGATTTCTTGCTGACTTATAGTATCTCTAGAAAGATCTTCAGATGAATGACTAACTTGTTCTGAACTTTGATTTATTATTGTAATACTTTGATTAAGACCATTAATTACACTTAAAAATTTATTCTGTATGGATTTTATAGAATTTAGTATATCTGCAAAATCTGCTACATAGGCTTCTTCAATTGGACTTTTAACATCTAAATTTCCATTGCTTAATTCAGTTAGCATATATCTTATATCATCAATTATTAATACAGAATCATCAGCTATACGTTGTATATTCTTAAAAACAGTGTTAAATTCGATATCTAATACTTCAGGTGTTTGCACATTAAAATTACCTTCTGCAATTTCATTTAAAACATCACTAGCGTTGTGAAAATTAGTAATCGTAT
>NZ_CBDLAM010000093.1:0-14990 GCF_965301125.1 Anaerosporobacter sp.
GATGAATACCATCTCTTGGTGGATCAAGCACGATTAAGACTGGTTTATCTTCGAAATCATCGATGCCTTTTAGTACATCGCCTGCGATGAATTCACAGTTATCAAGCTCGTTAAGCTTTGCATTCTCTCTCGCTGCAATTACAGCCTCTTCAACAATTTCAACGCCAACTACTTTCTTCGCCACAGGAGCAAGGAGTTGTGCGATTGTTCCTGTTCCGCTGTATAAGTCAAAGATAAGCTTATCTTTCGTTTCTCCAACATATTCTCTTGCTTTACTGTAAAGCACTTCGGCACCAAGAGAGTTTGTTTGGAAGAAAGAGAATGTAGAGATCTTGAATTTTAAGCCAAGTAATTCTTCATAGAAGAAATCTTGTCCATATAAGATTTCCATAGAATCACTTTGTACCACATCAGCTAAACTATCATTGATTGTATGAGCGATTCCAACAATTTTTCCGTTTAATGAAAGTGCTAATAATTGATCCTTCAGATCATCTAATGCAACTTGTTGCTGCGATGACGTTACCAAGTTTATAATCATCTCACCTGTTTTTACTGCACGACGAACTAATAGATGTCTTAAGTAGCCTTCGTGAGAGTTCTTTTTATAGAAGCTAATTTTTCTTTCACTGAAGTAATTTAACACTGTTGTAAGGATTTGATTATAGTCTGTATCTACGATTTTGCAATGGGAAGCAGTTACGATATCGTGGAAGCTTCCTTTTTTATGAAGACCTAACGCAAGTGGACCATCTTTCACTTCATCTCCGAAGGAGAATTCCATCTTATTACGGTATCCCCATTCCTCGGGACTTCCAAGGATTCCTTCAAATTCATAATCTTCACATACTTCATCAATTAATTTCTTAACTTGTGACGCTTTGAGACTTAACTGATTATCATAAGAGAATGTTTGATACGTACAACCACCACAAGGTCCAAAATGTGGACATAGTGCTTCGCGATTTTCAAATACCGATTTTTCAACAACTTCTTGTAATCTACCTTCTGCTCTTCCTTGGCGTTTCTTACTAATAGAGAAACGTACTTTTTGTCCAAGTAATGCATTCTTAATTGTAACTTTCGTATCTTCTATCATAACGATTCCCTTATTAGGAAAATCTACTCTTTCTACAACTCCCTCGAAAACTTCACCTTTTTTCATCTTAACTACCTTTTCTTTCTATAATAATTTCTACAATAATATCATTTAATCTATTTTAACCAGATTTAAGATTACCTTCGAATCAACATTAATGAATTCTCTTTAAATGCCTTAGTAAAACAGATACTCCTATTCCTATACGGCATTATTCATAATTAGACAAACTGGCTCCTAATATTTTAACATAGGATTCCCAATTCAACAATTATATATTTCATTTTGAAACGTAATCTTCTATAATGAGATTATTAAGCTAGGGTATATCCTGAAATCAATTCTATAAACTATATAGTTTTACATTAAACCTTCAACTCTAGCCCCCAAAATTATTCTAAATGCCAATAACAACGGAGGACATTCCATGCAAATTACAATAGATTCCTATGAAATAACCTATCAAGTGCAATATGCAAAGCGTCAGAAAATCACTATGGAGTTAAGCCCAGAAGGACTTGTAACCTTGAAGGCACCACTTAAAACTCCAGTATCTGAACTTGAGAAGTTTCTAATCAGCAACAAAAAGCCTATCCTAAAGTTATATAAGAGTATGGAAAACAGAACCTATATCTCTCGTGAGAAGAAATATGATGAAGAAGAAAATTTCTTATACCTTGGGAAAGCATGCAAGCTTAGCGACCTACTTACTGAAATTCCTGAAACAGAAGAAGACATTCAAGCTGCACTCTACTCCTTCTATACAAAGCGTACTCGTGAAATAACGAAGGAACGTGTGAAATATTTTGAAAAAGTCATTGGTGTGAAAGCTAAGAGTGTGACAATTGTTAATTCTCCTAAGACCTGGGGAACTTGCAATTCCAACAAGGAATTGACCTTCAACTATCGTCTTTCCATGGCTGCTCCTGCTGCCATTGATTATGTAATAATTCACGAACTATGTCATATACTACATCTTAATCATGACAGGTCTTTCTGGAGAAAAGTAGGTAGTTTTGATACAAACTATGAAGCACATCAAGCATACCTAGCTCAATTTGGTGCCTTTATGACAATCTAATGGATTTTTCCATTAATAACCTAAGATTAGGCTAACCCCTTGCAATTAAAACATTCTGAATATATAATAAATTCTAGATGCTACTTAAATGTTAATATCTAACAACTAAGTAAGTAACGTTACAATAAGGAATAGCCAGACGGATACGTAATCCGGTTGCTACCCGCTAAGTAAGCACAGCTTATTTAATAACCGATAGCTTACTTCGTAAGCACATATTGATACAATAATTAACCAAATAATAAAGGAGGCTTTTTAATGTCTAAGATCGACGTAGTAAGAAGCGATATGATGGCTGCTATGAAAGCAGGCGAGAAAGAAAAGAAAAATGCTCTATCAGCATTATTAACTGCTCTTAAGAATGCAGCAATTGATAAACGCAGTGATTTGACACAAGAGGAAGAAGACAGTGTAGTTCTTAAAGAAATTAAAGTATTAAAAGAAAGTATTGATTCATCACCAGCGGATCGTACAGAATTCATCGAGGAATGCCAATTCCGTATTGATGTAATGCAAGCATATGCTCCAGTATTCATGTCTGAAGATGAAATTAATGCAACAATCCAAGGTGTATTAGATGAACTTGGAATAACAACACCTACGGCAAAAGACAAAGGTAATATCATGAAAACCCTTATGCCTAAAGTAAAAGGTAAAGCAGATAGTGCTCTTGTAAACCAAATTGTAAGTAAATTATTTAGCTAGAAGTTTCTCAAGCAATCAGTGAGAACAAAAGCATTAAATAATATCTAAAATAAAGC
Source organism: Anaerosporobacter sp. (assembly GCF_965301125.1). NCBI lineage: Bacteria > Bacillati > Bacillota > Clostridia > Lachnospirales > Lachnospiraceae > Anaerosporobacter > Anaerosporobacter sp. The sequence continues at coordinate 2,942 of NZ_CBDLAM010000093.1, forward strand.
GAGTTTTTAAGTATCTATGTTATTACATACGTATATACTTAGAACTCGCTTAATTATTAGATTTAATGTGTCTAGAATTAAGGTGTAAAATTCCCATTTCTTGAAGACGTTTCAATAAATGAGCACCTATTATGGGTTACCTATTTAATTTTTCATTTATTTATTTATTTATCTTACTAACTTACTTATACTTGTGTATCTAAAAAAGAAAAATGCAAAACTCTTAACAAAGTTAATCCGCTTCTTAGCTAACGTACTATGACTAAGAAACGATAGCGAAACATCTATAGTACTTCTTAGTGTGTACTGTAAACCTAAGGAAGCCGAGCCAGCCGTGCGATGTAGAATATTACTAGCTTTATATTACCTTTGTGTCATCGCACTAGGGAGGCAGGAGCCGAATCGAAGGCGGTTCCGAGCCAATTGATAAAGTTGGCTGTACACACATAGAAGTACTTAGATGTGTAGCGTGTTTCGTGTCATAGTACGCTAGCTAAGAAGCTATGTAAAACTATCTAGAGTTTTGCCTCCACCCTACTCTTCCCTCACACATTTATAAAACCGCATCAAAGAATCCATCGTATCTGCAAGATTTTGTTCGCTCCAGTCCTTAGCTTCCTCAAAACTCATAGGTGCTCGATTTATACTAAAGATGGAAGTGACACCCATATCATATGCAGCATCAATATCTTCTTCTATTGATCCAACCACTGCAATTACTGGAACATTCTCCACTTTAGCACGCATGGCAATTCCGATTACTGCCTTTCCACGAAGACTTTGACTATCTATGCGTCCTTCTCCAGTGAATACCATATCAGTTCCTATAAGCAAATCATCAAACTTAATTAAGTCTAATAAAGTATCGATGCCAGAACGAAGTTTTCCTTGAAAGAAAGAAACCACACCTGCACCAAAACCTCCTGCTGCGCCTGCACCTGGCATCTGACTTACTCTTTTACCAAGTACCCCTTCGATTACATCCGCTAAATATTTAAGATTAGAATCCAATAGTTCAACAGTTACCTCATCAGCACCTTTTTGCGGTCCGAATACATATGCTGCACCTTCTGGTCCATAAAGTGGATTATCAATATCACACATTGCAGTTACCTTAACTCCTTGTAACAATTCTTCTGTAACACTATTATCAATATCAGCTATTTTAGATAATGTAGCAGCGGTAGGTATAAAATCCTTTCCTCTTGTGTCAAAGAAACACGTACCTAAAGCTCTTGCAGCACCCACTCCTGCATCATTGGTACAACTACCGCCTAGGCCAAGAATAATTTCTTTACACCCTTGTTCGATTGCATGTTTCATCATAAGTCCTACACCATATGTTGTCGTTACTTTGGGATCTAAACCAAATTCACTATTCATTGCTAACATAAGACCTGCTGCACTTGCCATCTCAATAACTGCAGTATTGCCTAACCTTGCATAATAGGCATCTATTGTTTCTCCATATGGTCCACTTGTACGAACCATTACTTTCTTAGCATCGGTTGCATTCAAGAAGCAGTCAACCGTGCCCTCACCACCATCAGCCATTGGTACCTTAATCGTTTCACAATCAGGAAAATGCTTTTTCACAGCCCGTTCCATTATATTGCATATTTGAAATGATGACATAGTTCCTTTATAGGAATCTGGTATAATAATGCAGCGCTTCATCTGTTTCCTCCCAAGTTATAAATTAAGATAATCTCACAAGCAATTTTTCTATATTTTACCACTCTAAGAATACCATAAATTCATATAAATTTCATGCTACAAATATACTATTCTCGGGATCCAGCCCCTTGTTTCCATTTTCATAATGTTATATAATGAAACACGATATTATACCTAGAAAGGATGACGGGATGAAATACGAATTAGATATCCATACCCATACAATAGCAAGTGGACATGCATATAATACATTACAAGAGATGATATATGCGGCAAAGGAAAAGGGACTTAAATTATTAGGTGTTTCAGAACATGCGATTGCCATGCCAGGAACTTGTCATTTATTCTACTTCCATAATCTAAAGGTCGTAGATCGCCATTACGATGACTTAGAGCTTATGCTTGGTGCCGAAGTTAATATTATAGGATACAATGGTGAACTAGACTTAGATGAAGAGACTCTTGAAGGTCTAGATTATGCAATAGCTAGTCTTCATACTCCATGTCTTGCAGCTGGAACCATGGAACAGAATACCAATGCTTACATTAAAGCAATGGAAAATCCACATATTAATGTAATTGGGCATCCCGATGATTCTCGTTTTCCAGTTGATTATGAACAATTTGTTCTTGCTGCGAAAGAAAATCATGTTCTCATTGAAATTAATAATGGCTCTTTAAATCCAAAAGGATTTCGTCAAAATACACGCGAAAACGATATTACCATTCTAAATCTATGTAAGAAATATAATGTTCCAGTTTGCTTAAACAGTGACGCTCATGTTGCATCAGATATTGGTAATACTACATTCATTGAGCCTTTATTAGATGAAACTAATTTCCCAGAAGAACTAATTATTAATACTTCTGTTGATAAATTCAAACTTATCGTGGTAAAATATGATATATCTAAAAAAGGAGCGTTAAGAATGAGTAAGAAGATTAGAACTACTGCTGTCGATTATTTGTTTGAAGCAATTCTCAGTCTTAAAGATACAGAAGAATGTTATACATTCTTCGAAGACGTATGTACAGTGAATGAACTATTATCTCTCTCCCAAAGATTTGAAGTTGCGAAGATGCTTCGTCAACATAAAACATATCTAGAAATTGCAGAGAAAACTGGTGCTTCAACAGCTACCATCAGTAGAGTGAATCGTTCCCTTAACTATGGAAACGATGGTTATGATATGGTCTTCTCCCGTTTAGGAGAAATATTCGAAGATGAATCTAACGATTCAGAGTAATAGAATAACATATAGAAAAAGAACGTTAGGTGGTACAACCTCCTAACGTTCTTTTTCTATATGATTTATTCTTCCTTCGATGAAGCTTTCTCAGCCTCTTTTTTCTTCTTATGCTTTTGTTCATTATGCTTAACAAATGTTGAATCAATTAATCTTTCAATGATGGCTTTCTTCATATATACATCAAAACTTAGCATACATATCATAGAGAATGTTGTTAAAAAATCTTTATCTTCCTCAGGTGCTTCTTCAAAAGTTGACTTAGAACGTGTATGTTTCTTCAAAACATCTTTAACAAGGAGGTCTATATGCTCTTTCTCTAAGCCAAATACCTCCGTGTAGATATTTTCTAAGTCAATCCCCTTATCTGATTGATAATATGCTTCCGTTAAAGGATTCAATATATTCTGTATATCCGTAATCGAAAGAATATTTTTAAAATAATAAATAAATATTAATAAAATCATATGTTCTTTCGAATACTTCTTTTTATTCGGTGGCGGTAATAAATCATTCTTCGTATAGTTGTTAATCATTGTCTTGGTTAACATCTTGTCATCTTTGTCCCGTATGTTTGACTTAAGATGCTTATCCATATAAGTAGTAACCTGATCCATATACAATTCTATATTAGGAATATCTTCCGCTTTTATATAGTCAATTTTTTTTATTTCGTCTATTAAATGATTGATATAATCATCTTTAGATAAATCCATTTCATCACCTCGTAGTATACATTATATAGTATTTGATACTAGATAACAAGTACTAAATAACAATATCCAAAAACAATATATGTTGTAAAAATAAGATGATTTTAAGTTGTAACCTATTTTAGATGATGCTATAATATAAACATATGTTTGTAACTATTCATAGGTAACAGTGTTTTACCAATTTAGAAAGATAGGCGGTATTCATTATGAGTATTTATGATACACTTAATCCTCAGCAGTTAGAAGCTGTTAAACACAATAAAGGGCCCTTACTTATATTAGCAGGTGCGGGTTCAGGAAAGACAAGAGTTCTTACCCATCGAATTGCATATTTGATTGATGAGCTTGATGTTAATCCATGGAATATATTAGCCATAACCTTCACCAATAAAGCTGCGAAAGAGATGCGTGAAAGGGTTGATAACATAGTTGGATATGGTTCTGAGAATATCTGGGTTAGTACCTTCCACTCAACATGCGTACGTATCCTACGTCGATATATCGACTGTCTTGGTTATGATAAAAAATATACTATATATGATACTGATGATCAGAAAACTTTAATTCGGGATGTGTGTAAATATCTTAACATCGATACAAAGACTTACAAGGAGCGTTCTTTATTAAGCGCTATTTCTGCAGCTAAAGATGAGTTGATTACACCAGAACAATATGAACGTGAAGCACAAGGTGATTTAAATAAAAGTAAATATGCAAGTGTTTACAAAGAATATCAAAAACGTTTGAAACAAAACAATGCTCTTGACTTTGACGATTTAATCTTTAAGACGGTAGAGTTATTCGAAGAACACCCTGATGTTCTTGAATATTATCAAAAACGTTTCAAATATATCATGGTTGATGAGTATCAAGATACTAACACAGTACAGTTTAAACTTATTAGTACTCTTGCTTCTACTCGTAACGAAGATGGCGAACTTGAACATAATCTTTGTGTAGTAGGTGATGATGATCAGTCCATCTACAAATTCCGTGGTGCGAATATCTATAATATACTAAACTTTGAAAAACAATTTCCTTCAACTAAGGTAATCAAACTGGAACAAAATTACCGTTCTACTAGTAATATCCTTAACGCAGCCAATGAAGTAATTCACAATAATCTTGGTCGTAAGGACAAGCGTCTTTGGACAGATAACGGTGAAGGTGAACCATTGTCTTTCACTCAATTTGATACTGAATACGAAGAAGCGAATGAGATTGTATCCGATATGTATAACCTCATATTAAATGAGGGACATGATTATAACGAATTTGCCATTTTATATCGTACCAATGCCCAATCTCGTATATTTGAAGAGAAATTAATTCTTCGTAACATTCCTTATAAGATTGTTGGTGGTGTTAACTTCTATCAAAGAAAAGAAATTAAAGATATCTTAGCATACCTTAAGACAATTGATAATGGACTTGATGATATCGCTGTAAAACGTATCATTAATATTCCACGTCGTGGAATTGGTCTTACTACCATCGACCGTGTAACCGATTATGCTATTTGGAATGGAATGAGTTTTTACGAAGCTTTAAAACATGCGGAGTCTATACCAGGGCTTGGACGTGGTACTTCTAAGATTTCACCTTTCGTAAGTTTAATTGAGGTACTGAAATCTAAGATGTCTAACCCAGAGTATTCTCTTGAAGACTTAATCAATGAAATATTAGAAGCAACTGGTTACCTAAGCGAACTTGAAGCAGAAGGTACTGAAGAGGCAGAAGGAAGAATTGAAAATATTAACGAATTAATTAATAAAGTTGTAGCTTATGAAAAAAATACGGAAGAAGAACCTAGTTTGAGCGGATTCTTAGAAGAAGTTGCTTTGGTAGCAGATATCGATAATTTAGAAGATTCTAATAATGTTGTTGTATTAATGACACTACATTCAGCTAAAGGTCTTGAATTCCCTTATGTATATTTATGTGGGATGGAGGAAGGAATCTTCCCAAGTTATATGTGTATCAATTCCGATGATCCAACCGACATTGAAGAAGAACGTCGATTATGTTATGTAGGTATCACCCGTGCTATGAAGAGACTTTATCTTAGTGCAGCTAGACAACGTATGGTTCGCGGTGAAACACAATTTAATCGCCCTTCTCGCTTTATTGGCGAGATACCACGCTATTTATTAAGTCAATCCTCCTCATCAAATAGTCGATATAGCGCTGGTAGCAATTTCTCCTCGCAATTTGGTGGTACACCTGCTAAGACTCCATATTACGGAAGTGGTTCAACGCAAAAAGGTGGTACATGGACTCCTCCGACTTCGCAAACGACATCAAGCACAGATAAAAATGATGTATTTTCCAACAATCCTTTTATCACAAAAGGATTTGGTGGCTCAAGCAAACTTGGTGCTACAACATTTGATAAACCTGTTCCTTCTAAAGCTGTTATCGATTACGGTGTTGGTGATGCGGTACAGCATATCAAGTTTGGTGTTGGTATTGTCACTGATATGATCAAACAAGGTGATGACTATATGGTTAGCGTTGATTTTAATACGTTTGGCACTAAAAAAATGAAAGCATCATTTGCAAAACTAAAAAAACTATAATAAATTATTAAATAATTCAATACTATAGTAAAACACAAACTTTCGTGGTATAATAACATAGGTATCAGCTAGTCAGACAAGTCGTATGATTAGTAGGAAAAGAAAGGATGTGTACGTATGAATAACAAATTCGAAGAATTACTAAGTGCTGTAAAATTAAATGACCTTATCTCAAGAAAACAAGTTGAGGAAAAGAAAAGAAATAAAGCATTATGTGTAATAGCTATTATCGCGGCTGTTGCTGCTATCGCGGCTGTCGTTTATGCTATTTACAAACGTTGTACACCTGATTATTTAGAAGATTTCGAAGATGACTTCGATGACGATTTCGATGATGATTTTGAAGAAGCATTCGAAGAAGAGGCTTTTGAAGAGGAAGAAGAAGTTTTTGAAGAAGCAACTGAAGAAGAAGCAGATGGATCAGAAGAAAAATAAGTTAGATTTAAATACTGTCGCTTAGCGATTGAAGTTTAGTTTTTTATAAAAGAGGGATCTACGTACTAAGAAATTAGTGCATAGCTTCCTCTTTTTACACGTCCTTTTTCCTAAAGGCCATCTGAAGTAAAATAGGAGATATAATCGATGTAATAACTACAACAATTATGATTGGACCAAGCATGGAAGACGACATTAATCCAAGGGCTTGTCCTTTACTTGCGCCTATTAATGCTACCTCACCTCTTGCGACCATACCAATACCGATTTGAAATGCTTCTCTACCTGTGTATCCACATAGTTTAGAACCAAGTCCACAACCAATAATCTTTGTTATCACCTCTACAATAATTAATATAACAGCAAATATCACAATACTAATACTCATCGGTGGTAATACCATTTTCAAACCTATACTAGCAAAGAAAATTGGAGAAAGTAATACATAAGACACAACTTCAAAATTTTTGGAGATGTATTTGGTTCGTTCGGTATTCGATATAATTAACCCCGCAATAAATGAACCAGTAATATCTGCAACACCAAAGTATTCTTCTGCACAATACGCCATTAATAGACAGAATGTAAACGCCAGTATTACAAAACGTCTCATGTCTCTATGATAACGGTTATTCAAGAATTTCATTAATTTAAAGAATATAAATCCTACAATAATAGAACAGATAAAGAATGCGACAATCTTTAATAATACAGCGACAATACTTACATTGGAATCTGCAAGGCTTGTAATAATCGTAAGAGCTACAATACCAAGAATATCATCAATAATCGCAGCTCCTAATATTGCATTTCCAGCTGATGTATTTAATTTATTCATCTCTTTTAAAGTTTCAACAGCAATACTTACCGAAGTAGATGTTAATATAACACCGATAAATATATTTTGTAAAAGAATGCTTGCACCCGCATCATTTGCCATAATACTTTCCTTATTAAAGAAATATGCCACTGTAAAACCACCAATTAGAGGTATGATTACACCAATCAAAGCAATTACAGCAGAGGCTTTACCTGTTTTTTTAAGTTCATGTATATCAGCCTCTAACCCAGCTGTAAACATAAGAACAATTACGCCCAGTTCCGATATTTGCATAAGGAAATTCGTTTCACTTAAAATATTTAATACAGCAGGTCCCAAAACAATACCTGCTAATAGCGATCCAACTACCTGCGGTAGATGAAATTGCTTTGTTATTATCCCTAGTACTTTCGTACTTATAAGTATTAATGCTATATCAAGTAAATAACGGTATGACTCCATTAACTCCTCCTCATTTCTTCGTATATATGCCATTTACCATGGTCTTACTAATAAACAATAGTATTACCATGCATATAAAAATAGATACCACACTAAACATAATGTCTAGTACGGTATCTATTATGATAATCTGTTTTTATTGCTGTTGTTCAACTGCTTTGTTAGAATATTCAGTAGTTATAAGGTCTGTATAAGGAACTTTGCCTTCAATAACACCAGCCTCTAGAAGAATGTCTTGTAATAAATCAAAGCTTTCTTCCTCAAATACTGTACTGTCCTTCCAAGTTCCTTGGTCATAATATCTCTTAATAATTGTTACCAGTTTATCATTATCTGTCTCTTTGAATTGAGGTTTAATAACTTTTGCAATTTCTTCTGGTGTATGCGAATTTACATAATCAAGACCTTTTTGAATCGCATTTGTGAATTTTTGAATAACTTCTGGATTCTTCTTGATATAGCTCTTCTTAGCTGAATATGCTGTATAAGGCACTTTACCACTCTCTACACCAAGAGAATCAACTACATAACCTTTGCCTTCTTTCTCAAGTGCAGTTGCAGCTGGTTCAAACTCTACCGTATAATCACCTGTTCCAGATGAGAACGCTTCTGCTGTTAACCCAAAATCAATATTCTGGATAATTGTTAAATCCTTCGTAGGATCAATACCATTTTTCTTAAGAATGTACTCAAGTACCATCTGAGGCATACCACCTGCACGACCACCGATAACTGTCTTACCTTCTAAATCCGTCCATTTGAAGTTATCGTTTCCTTCTCTAGCAACCAAGAAATTACCTGCACGTTGCGTTAACTGAGCAAAATTAACAACATAATCCTCTGCACCTTCATTGTATACGTAGATTGAAGATTCAGATCCCATGAAACCAATTTCTGCTTCACCAGATAATACGGCTGTCATAGTTTTGTCCGCTCCAAATCCTGTAACCAACTCTACATTTAATCCTTCATCTTTGAAATATCCAAGTTCAAGGGCTACATATTGAGGTGCATAGAAGATAGAATGTGCAACTTCATTTAATGTAATCTTAGTTAGTTTACTGTCTTTCTTACAGCCAACCAATGAGGTCATTACCATAAGGAGTACCAGTACAAGCGCTGTTAGTCTCCTTTTCATTAGGAATCTCCTTGCATTTTATACTTGTAAATAATATATTCACAAGATATAAACTATGTGCATGGCCAATGAATAGACTCATAGATTCCTTTATAATGAAAGGTTAATATCTTTTGAAAAAGACGTTTCTACTGCATTGTTTAATAACTTATATATTAATGCTTCGTCCTGCCCAAAATGTTCGTAAATTAATCTCAATTCTTTCGTCATATTCGTATTGCTAACAGTTCTATTGTCCGTATTAACACTTACTTTGATACCTTGTTCTATAAATTCTAGTAGTGGATAATGACTCCAATCATCAATTGCTTTTGTTTGAAGATTACTTGTTGGGCACATCTCAATACCAGTACCCTTCTTTGCTATCTCCTTCATCAATTCCTTATCATGACGAAGAGTAATTCCATGCCCAATTCTTGCAGCGCCATATTCGAACGCCTTTCTCACGTTCTCAAGACTTCCTGTCTCTCCTGCATGTATTACATAAGGCATATCTAATCGTTTCGCCAATGTAAACAATTCTCCAAATTGGTTTACTGGATACCTTGATTCGTCTCCCGCAAGATCCAAGGCACATACTCCATCACCAAGATATTCTCTCGCAGTTCGTAACATCTCAATATTCACATCTAAACTATGGTGTCTCATAGCACATACAATTATATTATATCCAACACCGAATTCTAGTTTCCCTCTCTCTAATCCTTCAAGGACAGATTCTATCACTCGTTTACAAATAAGCTTCTCATTTACAGAGAACATTGGTGCAAAACGTACTTCTATATACTTAGTATTTTCTTCTGCTACCTCTTTCATAAATGTATATGCGGCATCTTTTAAACCACTTTCATCTTGTATACATTCTATGGGTATCTGAAATTTTGTCAGATATTCTGTTAGTGATCTACAATGTTCTTCAACTTGTAACATGTCAGCTGTTACTACTTGATTCGTATGTCGTCGTATCATATCTAAAGTTAACGAACCATCAAGATGACAATGTAAATCTACTTTTGGTAAATTCTTAAAATCCATATGATGCCTCCTTATTCAAACTAACTGCTGCATTGTTCCCCCTCGTAACCTATACTTGATTATGTATATTCTACTCCATGATAACTCCCCGTCAAGCTTTTTTTATAATTCCTTATAAACATAGAAAAACCCCTTTCATTAGACTTGTTGTCTAACAAAAAGGGGTCACTTCATTAATTTATGCTCTGGCGGTTCTTTATTATAAATTATATTGTATTATCTACCATTACCTCGTTGAGATTGACTACCTTGTCCTTGATTTCCACTAATTGATCCACTTTGGTTTGAAGATTGGCTACTTGTAGCTTCGCTCTTTTTTCCTAATGTAACACTAAGTGTTTTCTCTTGATAGCTTCCATCAATAAGTCTGCTAACTACAATTTCCACTTTTTCTCCAGCTTTCCTATTGCTTAATAACTCTTGTAATTGTGTCATTGTCTTAACTTCTCTATTATTAAATGATGTAATAACATCTCCACTTTGTATTCCACCTTCACTTGCTGGTGAATTTTCACTAACTTGACCAACATATACACCAATTGGCATTCCATATCTTTCTGAGATGGTATCTGATACATCCTGTCCAGTAATACCTAAATATGCTTGCTCATCTTCCGGTATATCCTCTTTATTCATCAAATCACTAATGATTGGAATTGCATAATTGATAGGAATTGCATACCCCATACTTTCAACTTCTTCTGAAGCATATTTAACAGAGTTAATACCAATTACACGACCTTGTGAGTCTAATAACGCACCACCACTGTTACCAGGATTGATTGCAGCGTCTGTTTGTAATAATTTCATTGTATAATCTTCTGTTGCAACTTCACGGTCTTTGGCACTGATATATCCAACTGTTACAGATTGCCCATATCCAAGTGCATTACCAATAGCGATTGCCATTTCACCAACCTTAACATTATCCGAATCCCCTAATGTTGCAACACGAATTGTATTCTTAGTTTCTTCTGATAAACCAGATAATGGAATAGAAACAACTGCAAGGTCTGCACCTGAATCCGTACCTTTTACTGTTGCTTCCGCTGTTGATTCATCACTAAATGTAATTACCACTGATGTAGCTCCTGACACAACGTGATTATTCGTAGCAACTAAAACTTCATTATCATTTTGTCCTATGATAATTCCTGAACCACTTCCTGTCGCTTCTTGATTGTATACTCTACCAAACATATCTTGTTGTTGTACAGTCGATGTAGCATCGATTGATACAATAGAAGGCATTACATTCTCTACAACTCCAGATACATCTGTTGCACCACTTGATGTAGACGAATCTGTTGTAACTGTCTTTACTCCGGAATCGGAAGTCGAATTAGAACTTTTATCAATATTTAGATTTACTGAAGACTCCTTAACCGTTCCATTATTAGAGGAAAATCCTCCTTGTACTGCTTGGAAACTTAGGGAAGCAATCACACCAAACGCAATTGCAGCAGCTGGAACTTTTACAAAACCTGGTATATGTCTTCTTCTTTTTGGTTCTTTAATTACTTCTTCAACAATAGTCGAATCAATTGTTGATTCATTGTCGCTATAGTAATTTTGATAAGCTCCGTTATATTCGTTATACTCGTTGTTATTATTCATTTCATTATACATAATAATTCTCCTTTCACTATACCTGTTCTATACTTGTTAAATGTTAATCGTAATCCAAATAACATTTCCTTTTCCTTTTGTTTGAGTATAGTTTAGCAAGAAATTATGTTCATTTTGTGATTGCCTTTTGAAGAAAATGTGAAATTATTGTGTTCATTATGTGATTAATAACCTATTAACTTACTAATTCCTTTACAATATAAGATTATGCCAATATAGCAAGAAACACCATTAAGTAGTATATCATCTATATCAAATACGCCAATGCATGTGATTAATTGTAAGAGTTCAAATGATACTATAAGTAATAT
>NZ_CBDLAM010000094.1:0-14874 GCF_965301125.1 Anaerosporobacter sp.
ATATTATAAAATTGCTAATTTAGGCAAATTTGAACGTTATATAGCTTTTGTCTTTTTATGTAATCACAAAGAGCAATTATCACACAAAAAACACGCACTTTGAAGACAAAAATGTCATCTCCTTACATTTTTATTAATATTAGAAGAATAACTTGTATCAATTCTTTCGCAAGTATATAATTTATATGTCTGGAAGACAAGAGAGGGAGGACAAAATAAATGGATTCTGTAATAGAAGAAAAACCGGTCACTTTTTTAGGTCGTAACATCAAAGGAATTAGTGGGAGTACCATTAAATTAATTGCTATCATTACAATGCTTATTGATCATTCGGCGGCGACAATTATAGGTTATCTTCCCGTATATAATTCTACAATATATACAATATATGTGAGTATGCGTAATATTGGAAGAATTGCATTTCCGTGTTTTTGCTTTTTATTGATTGAAGGTTTCATACATACTAGAAGTCGAGTTAAATATGCAATACGGCTTGCGTTATTCGCTTTAATATCAGAAATACCATTTGATTTAGCATTGAATCATGAACTAATGGACAATTCACATCAAAATGTATTTTTTACATTGTTCATCGGATTTGTTACCATAACACTTCTTAATACAGTTATATATAAGAAACAGTGGAATAAGATAATAAAAATTATTCTTGCATTAATAATATGTGCTGCAGGACTCAAAATAGCACTTGTATTAAAAACAGATTATGATGCGGTCGGTGTATTAACAATTATTATTATGTATTTACTCCGTAATTATAAAACCGCAGCCATGTATGGTGGTTGTATGACTCTTACATTATGGATGTTACAAGAGGCGTATGCTTTTATTGGAATGATACCAATCGCTTTATATAATGGAACAAGAGGATTTAAATTGAAATACTTTTTCTATATTTTCTATCCTGCACATTTATTAATCCTATATGCTATATGTAAAGTATGTGAATTATTTTAGGTTAGGTATTGATTATGCTCATGATTGGGAATCATCGCCCTCTTGATTCCGTGAATATGGTATCATAAATCTTGAATCCCCTCATACAAATGGTTATAATATAACTGATTGTACTAACGTTTATTAAACAGAAGGGACAAACCAGAATGAAAATAATTGCACACAGAGGTTATAGCGGATTATATCCAGAGAATACCATGCTAAGCTTTGAAAAAGCCGTTGAGGCTGGTTGTGATGAGATAGAATTAGATGTTCAGTTAACAAAGGATAACGTTCTTGTCATAATACATGATGAGAGTATAAAACGAACTACAGACGGAGAGGGACTTGTTCGCAAATACACCTTTGAAGAATTACGAAAGTTCAATGCAGCTGAGCTACAAAAGAAAAATTTTAATTTTCTACCAATTCCAAGTTTTGAAGAATATATTGCATGGGTTAAGACAACGAATGTAACCACGAATATAGAATTAAAGAATAGTAAGTTTTACTATACCAATTTAGAACAAAAGGTAATCGATTTACTGAAATCTTATGATATGTTAGATAGAGTAATGTTTTCATCATTTAATCATGTATCTATGATTAAATGTAAACAGCTTGCCCCTGAAGTTCCTTGCGGATTACTAACTGAACGTGAAATTGGAAATGCGGGATATTATGTAAATAGCAGCGGCATGGAATATTATCATCCAGATATCACAAAACTTACAGAGACAGTAGTTAAAAATTGCAAGAAACATGGAGTTCAGATTAATACATGGACAGTTAATGATATGGGAGAGTTACGAAAATTATTAGATTGGGAGTTAGCTGGTGCCATAACTAATTACCCTGATGTATGCAAGGCATTCATCGAGAAATTCCAATCTAAATGAATTAATCTTAAAACGCTTATAGTTTTTTGGTTGACATTACCATAATCTGTGCTATAATAGTTAAAAATATCTGAAAGGAACTACTGTTATGATAGCAAATAACATCCGCAAATTAAATGTGCTCATGTTAGTCGGTAGAGTCATTAATCATACCGATTTATTTTGCTACCCAAAAACATGAATCCTTCCGTATATAATATTTTTCATATTAATTTGACATTCGGACCGATGTTTTGCGTTAGCAAATCATCGGTTTTTTTGTATCTTCTCTAGTGAATTTCATACCTGTCAGATTAATGTGATCTAGTGAACAAAAATAAAGCATAAGTAGGGGGAGTTAATATGTTTAAAAAATTATTTTTAGGAATTTCTAAAAAGTTATTAATCATAAATTCTATATTGATCTTACTTTGGTCATTCATGAATTCTTATATGACAGCAGCATTATCTAAGGTAACTGCTACCAACATAGTAAGAAATGAATTTGTCAAAGCTGCCTGTTTTTTTATCATATATATTCTTATATGGGAATTTACCGAATTTCTATGTGATTATTACAATGGTATCATTCAAGCACATGTAAGGAACTCAAACTTCGAATATTACTTTAAACAATTATATTATACTAAACCTGAAGCTCTACAACGTGGTAATACAGGATATATTGCTGGGATATTGACGCAATTAATTGAAAAGAAATGTTCGATGTTAATGAGTCTACTCTTATTCACAATAAGCATCATATATATCTTGTACCTAACAATATATATATCCAGTTATTCCATATGGTTTTCCATCATTATAGTATTGATTTCACTTATCTCAATAGCGATACGAATGATCTGTTCTAAGCTCATCGGACCAACATTAAAGAAAATGACGGTTGTACGTGGAGAACAGACTAGCATATTCATGGATGGCATTAATAACATCTCAACTATACAGAAATTACGTGGGTTAGATTTCATAAATCAAAAATCAGAAACGGTTAGTCGAGAGAATTTACAAGCAACCAAACGATATGTAATCGGTAATGAAATTGGCTTTACATTATACAAAACGGTTAATTATTTACTTTATCCGATTTGCATGTTTGTTGCATATGCCATCTATAAGAAAGATCAAACCTTTCCGATTATAGAATTCATGTCTTATTTGTCCTTAGTAACTATTCAACTTGTATTTAATAATAGGAATATATCGAGTTTTGTAAGAGATTATAATAGCTTCTGCGTATCACAAAAAGAAATGGATAGGATTATCGAAGAACAATCGGAAATCTATACATCTACTTCAATAGGAGATGGGTTTCACGAATTAGCTATCCGCAACTTAAAATATCAATATAATTCTAATGAAGAAGCACTCACTATAACCATCCCCAACTTTCATATAGGCAAAGGAGAGCGAATCTGTATTACAGGAGAAAGTGGTCAAGGAAAAACTACTTTATTAAAGATTCTTTCAGGTATCATTGAAACCAAAAATCATATTTTTCTAGATGGGAAACCATTAACCCAGAACATTGATGCGGTATTTATCGCACAAGATACGGAGATGCTAGACTTAAGTTTACGTGAAAATCTTACATTTGGCAACCAATCCATTACAGATGAACAGCTTTATACTATGCTTGATGCAGTTGGGTTATCAGAGTGGTTATCAATGCAAGAGAAAGGCCTTGATACATTAATAGGCGAACGAGGTGTATTCGTTTCTACAGGTCAAAGACAGAGGCTGAATGTAGTTCGTGGATTATTAATAAAGAAAGAAATCTATCTTCTTGATGAACCAACTAGTAATGTAGATGATATTACCGAAAGAAAAATGATTGAACTTATAGATACATATTTAAAAGATAAGACGGTAATCATCATAACTCATAAAGATAAGATTTTTAAAATATGTGATAGAAGATATATATTTGAGGAAAATGCATTACAGGAGTTAAAGTGACTCATTAATTGTGATGACTTATCAGTCATACTGACTAGATGGTCATAATGACTTTAGGGTCATATTGACTAGCTGGTCATACGATTTATATATTTATAGATATTGAGTGACTATAAATAATGAGTCAAATTTACTGTCAAAATTAAAAGAAGAAGATAGATGGTAATAACATACAGTTTATTATATAAAAAGTATGGGAATAACATTTTATAAGAATATGAATTCAAAACTTGCTATAATGATTTATATTAGGTATAATATTTTGAAGTAATTAATAAAATATAATATTAAGTCATAGGTGTCAAACATATTTATTTGTTTGGTGAAAAGGGAAACAGGTGTGAATCCTGTACGAACTCGTCACTGTAATCAGGGAATTTGTAACCAACGTTTTATAACGTTACATCACTGGGAAACCGGGAAGATGGTTACTTATGTAGATCTGTAAGTCAGGAGACCTGCCATGGCTGTACGAAGGCTTTTGCCTAACCACGAGTAATTGGTTGTACGATAAGGAAATACGTTTATGTATTTTACTTACCATGCGTCTCCTTTTACTCAGGTAAACCTTCCTGTTGTAGAAGGATTTTTTAATGTAAAAAGGAGAGAACGTATGGAAAAAGAAAAAAGTAATTTAAGTTCTAAGAAAATCATTATTGGAATCGCAATCTTAGTGGTATTAGTTGTCGGTGCACTCTGCGCATACAAGAAATTTTCACCAAAACCAGTTAAAGGTTCAAAATCAATTACCGTTACCGTAATTGATGATAAGGACAATCGTACTACGTATGACCACAAAACTGATGCAGAATTTTTGAGAGCTGCATTAGAAGAAATTGATGGCTTAACGGTAGAAGGTGAAGAAGCTCAATATGGATTATTTGTGAAAACTGTTAATGGATTAACAGCAGATTATAATGTGAATGGTGCATTCTGGTCTTTCTCAGTTAATGGAGAAGATTGTAATAACGGTATTGAAACGCAGCCAGTTTATGATGGAGATACATTTGAGATAACCTATGAAGCACAATAATCCAGTTAAAGTCCCTAAGTTATCAATAAAAGATATTGCACTAATTGGAATAATGAGCGCAACGTTAATTGCTGGTAAGATGGCTTTATTCTTACCTAATATTGAAATTGTATCGTTACTAATAATTATTTTCACGTTAACTTTCGGATATAAAGTATTCTATTCAATTGCAGTTTTCACATGTATCGAAACATTTATATGGGGAATGGGTCTTTGGTTCATTATGTATATTTATATTTGGACCTTGTTAGCTATTATTACGTATCTATTTCGTAAACAGGATTCAGCATGGTTTTGGAGTATCGTATCTGGTTTGTTTGGTTTATGTTTTGGAGCATTAGGTTCCATAGTATATCTAGTTATTGGTGGAGTTAAAACTGCATTCGCATGGTGGATAGCAGGAATCCCTTGGGATGTAACTCACTGTATTGGTAATTTTGTACTCGCATTATTCTTATATAAACCTTTGATGACTGTTTTTAGAAAGCTTAAGAGATTTTACTAAGTATGTATGTTTATAGACATAACATATGCTAAGTAAAAGAAGTAGTTGAATATTAAAAAGAAAAACTAAGTAGATTACAAATCAAATGTCATTAAGTTAAGATGACATAGATAACATATCTACTTAGTTTTTTTATATCTATTATTTACTTATCTTATAGACATAATCTGTATTATAAGTTCTTATATAAAGATAATTTCCCTTCTTCACAATATACTCTGGGGCTGTTTTAACAAGTAATTTACTAATGATCTTTCCAGTATGTATATTCAGTTGATATATGTAGTCTGGTTTGTCTGTAAAACCATAACCTGTGATGATAACATCTCCAATTATTTCAAATCTATAACTATTAGCAACAAGCGCTTGTGATCTCCAAATTAATTTATTTGTTTTAAGATCAATAGCAGTAATATAAGCATTTTGATTATATGAACTTTTTGCATAAGTTAAGTGACTATTTGATACATACAAAACATTATTCTTTATTGTCGCCCACATGATTTTCTGTTGGATGTAATCATAATCCTCTTTTACATATTTAGAAGAGTATCGATAATTTGAAAAGTCATATTGATATGCAATTTCTTTCGTCTTTTTATTGTAAATTGTAAGTATATATCCCTCTGCATAATTACCACCATATGTACAATACACATAATTATCATCATAAAATGCGTCCGTTAGTATTAAATAATCGTAGTTCTCTTCGACATAGCTAGGTATATCGTCTTTGTAATCACTGTCTTCATAGTAAGAAATGTCTCTATCTATAATTTGATAACGTCTTGAATTTAGTTTGTTCTTAGTAAACCATTTCTCCTCATCAATAATTTCATTGGATTTTTTAGACTTTTGAGTTAACTTCAGAGGAGAAACTTTCTTTGTTTTAGCACCTTTGGAAAGCATATATTTCATAGGCGGTTTTTTAAGGACAGTAATTGATTGATTATCTTTCTTATCGTTTGCATAAACAACATGACTGCATAAAGTCATAACTAGACATAAACATAATATTGTTGCTAATATCTTCTTCATATTGTAATTTTCCTTTCAAATATATTTTTCAAAATATTATTTAGTTTATTTTACCATATAATAACGTAAACTTCCATGCTGTATAGCCAGTATCTACTTAGAATTAATGGGCGAAGGTATATGAACTAAAAAACAACCGCTTCCTATTTTAGCATAAACCAGTTGAATTATGGAAAATTATATCTTATAATGAACTAGATACTTAAGTACGGATATTTAGGTAGGGAATACTTATTATTACATAAAATGATGCATAGAGCCTAGTAAAAAATTTGGGAACCTTATGCTGATTACAATCGTCTAATTTTTGAAAGATTAATCATCTAATTAAATTATGAAATGAGGTAGTAGGTATGAGAATAACTCCAGAACAACAAGATTCGTTAAATAAAGCACGTTGCAAGCAATTAAAAGAAATAAGAAAAAACATGGCAGCTGAACTTGGTATATCATTGACTCAATGTGAATGCCAGAATCATGAGTTTTGTAGTGGCACTTGTCCTAAGTGTCAGGCAGAAGAGAGACTACTTAACAATGCAATTAAGAAGCAACAACATAAAGTTAACAAATGGAAGAAAAAAACTATGGTTGCTGGAGCACTTATGGCTACTACATTAACGTTGTCCTCTTGTACACTAAGTAATATTAATAGTAATGAGAATATTAATGAAGAATTTGGCGGAGAGGCGATGCCCAATGAAGATTATAATGATTTTAACGAGTTAAATGGCGATGTTGCATGGGTTGGTGAAGATGGAAATCAGAACTCCATCAATCAAGATAATCCAAAAGATACATACACTCCCGTAAATAACAATGGACATTAGGTGATACTATGGATATCCAATGGATCAATCGACATCGAATTGATATAGATGGAGTAGGTATAACTTCTTTAGTTTCACTACCAGGTTGCCCTCTATCTTGTTCATACTGTATCAATAAGGAGATATTAAAAAGAGAAGATTTGATAAAGACTATAAGTGAGGAAGATTTGATTGACATACTATCTATTGACCATAGTTACTTCCTATACACCAATGGCGGTATCACTTTCGGTGGAGGGGAACCACTTTTGCAATGGAAGCATCTATTAAGATTTGCAAGTTTATGTCCCAGTGAATGGAACTTAACGATCGAAACTTCCCTCAATGTTCCAACTAAGTATCTAGAGCCATTATTACAGAAGAATTTTTCATTTATCATTGATATTAAATCACTAGATACACGAATATATAGAGAATATACTGGAAGAGATAATCATCAAGTCTTATCTAACTTAAAGTTAATAAGGAGGCGCATTCCATCTCATAAATATGCCATTAAAGTTCCTATTATACCTGGCTATACAGACAATAAATCACAACAAGACTCAATATATAAACTCCGAGAATTTGGAATCAACCAGGAAACAATAATACCATTTACGTATATTACGCCTTAACATTCTATTGAAATTTCATAAAACTTGGATATAATGAATTTAGAATAAGTTATAAAAATAAAATACTAATAATAGAATGAGGTATAAATAAAATGAAAGAACTAAAAAACTTTACACAATCATTCAAACCAGCTTCTTATTCTGAACGAATATCACGTTTAGAAGAATTGAAACGAATAGTAGAAACTCATGAAGCAGATATCGTTACTGCGATTAATAACGATTTAAATAGAAGTAATTATGAAACACT
The DNA here is from genome assembly GCF_965301125.1 of Anaerosporobacter sp. Classification (NCBI taxonomy): domain Bacteria; kingdom Bacillati; phylum Bacillota; class Clostridia; order Lachnospirales; family Lachnospiraceae; genus Anaerosporobacter; species Anaerosporobacter sp. Next base: position 8,080 of record NZ_CBDLAM010000094.1, read on the forward strand.
AATGGCTGAAATCTATCCATTCTATAAAGAAATTAATTACTTCATAAAGCATTTAAAAGTACTAATGAAACCACATAAGGTAAAAGGAAATATCGCTACATTTGGTTCCAAGAATTATATAGAGAAAAGACCCTATGGGTTCGTGGCGGTTATCAGTCCATGGAATTATCCTTTTCAACTTGGTTTGGTTCCAATTGTTGGTGCCATTGCCGCAGGAAACAAAGTAATCCTAAAACCAAGCGAAATTTCCACGAACACTTCTAATATCATTGTAAAACTATTTCAACCATTACAGGAGTTTATGTTAGTAGTAGACGGTGGAGTTGAAGAAACAACCTCCATTCTAAATGCAAATATTGATTATGTTTTCTTCACTGGTAGTACTAAGGTTGGAAAAATAATTATGAAATCTTGTGCTGAGAACCTAATTCCGCATACTCTTGAATTAGGTGGAAAATCTCCTTGTATTGTTGAAAATAGTGCTAATTTTACTGTAGCAGCAAAGAGACTTGTATGGGGAAAATTATTTAATGCTGGACAAACCTGTATTGCACCTGATTATGTTCTAGTTAGAGAAGAAAATAAAGAGAAGTTTGTTGAAACTCTAATTACAGAAGCAAAGAAAATGGTTGCTAAAAAGGAACGATTTACCAAGATTATATCCCAAAATCACTATAATCGTTTACTTCAATTGCTTCAGGGGGAAGAAAATAATTTCATATATCAGCAAAAGATAGAAGAAGAGCAGACATTAGGGCTTACAATCTTATCGGCTACTAAAGATAGTGCAATAATGAAAGAGGAAATCTTTGGACCTATACTCCCTATATTAACATACAAAAGTGCGAAAGAAGCAGTAGAATTATCTCACTCGGTTTGTAAAAATCCACTCTCGTTATATGTATTTACCAATTCAAAACAGGATATAAATTTCTATTCTAAACACATCTTATCTGGTGGTATGTGCGTGAATGACGTAATTATGCATTTTAATAATGATTATTTGCCATTCGGTGGTGTAGGTCAAAGTGGTATAGGGAGTTATCATGGAAAATATAGTTTTGATACCTTTAGTCATGCAAGAAGCGTATTAGTAAACTTAAACAGTCTACGATTTGATGTGAGATATCAAATCAATGATACGTTAATAGGGAAATTGAAATATTTTTTAACTAAATAAAAAGATGATTAGGGGAGTATATCGTATGAAACGTTATGTTAAATATCTTATATTTACATTATTTCTAGTATCAAGTTTATCAATTTGGGGCACGAGAAACACTAGTGCTGCAACAGAATGGGACACTGACACCACTATAACTACAAAAGACGATACTATGACATATAGTGCATATTTATCTAAAGATGGGAAAGAGTGCTGGATTTATAAGATTACTCCAGACGGTGATTTGTCTATAACAACATTAGATATCCCAGACTCTATACAAAACACTGTCGTAACCAAGATTGGTTTTGAAGAAAACACAGGAGAAACTTCTGATTACATGAACAACATCTTTGGAATAATTATCGAACCCTATCATCAAGTGGATGGCTATGATAAAATGCCAAAAGGAATAAAGAATGTCCATATTCCATCTACTGTTAAAGAGATAACTTTAGGTTCATTTTGTGGCTTTAGAGATTTAAAATCTATTATTATTCCTGATGGGGTTGAAGATATACGTTATGGAACCTTCTATAATTGTAAAAGCTTACAAAAAGTTGTATTTCCTGCTAATTTAAAAACTATCGCAATAAATGCTTTTCAAAAATGTAAATCCTTAGATACAATAGAAATTAGTAAAAATAGTAACAACTTTATATGCTACAAAGGCATGCTTTTGACAAAAGACAAAAGTAAACTTGTTTGGGTACAACCTAAGATTGATAAAATTACAATACCTTCTAGTGTGAAAACGATTGGTAACAGCGCAACATACTATAGTTATGTTAAGAAAGTCCATATACCAGCAAGTGTATCTTCCATTGAAGATAACTCTCTGAATGGTAACTATATATCTTCTCTAACAATTGCTAATAATAACAAACGTTATGGGAAATCACAAAATTGTATCTATAGTAAGAAGACAAAACGTCTGGTTGTTGTTCTATGTACCAACGGTGAAATTACTTTACCAAAAGAAGTTAAGTACTTAACTAATAATGTATCAATTGCAGGTAAGCCAATTACTAAGTTAACAATTCCAAGCACCTTTAAAGGATTTAAAGAAAATTGGTATTATAATATTAAATATAATATTATATGTTCTCTTTATTTTAAATCAAGTACTCCACCAAAAGCTGAGAAAAATAGCTTCTCATCACAATTTAATTACTATGTTCCTAAAAAAGCTTTACAAAAGTATCTTAAATGGTATTATGATACCGAAAATATTACAGATCCTATGTATGCTGATACTGAATTCAAGGCCTATTAAGCAGTTGTGTATAAGCATATAATAGTGTTTTTCACTTCGTATTGAAGATATATAAAAGAATATTCATAAAAAAGGAAATCTTTAGTAAAAGGATTTCCTTTTTTAATGTAAGCTTGATACTTCTATAAAATAACTTTATACTATAGTAAATCTACCACTTATCACAGGAAAGCGACCACTTATCGATATCCTGTTTTCTTTTTGTTTTTCGATTATTATAATAAAAACAGTTGGAGGAAAACATGAAAATTAAACTTATTCTAGATCCTAAATACGAAGATACACAGATTCATATTTGTAGTAAAGAAAACACTCCTGAAATCAGAAAATTGTATCAGACTATTGAGTCAACAGTTAATGATAGTATTACAGCATATGAAGGAGATGAGATTTGTCTATTATCTAGTGCAGATATCATTCATATCTATACTCAAGACCTTAAAGTGTATGTAGCTACCATTCATGGTGTATATCGATTGCATCAGAGGCTGTACGAATTAGAACAAGAACTTGATGAAAACCGTTTTATACGAGTTTCAAATTCCGAAATCGTAAATATCAAGAAGATTAAACGTATGGATACAAGCTTAACTGGAACAATTCGTATGTCTCTAGATGGTGATAGAGAAGCGTATGTTTCTCGTAGATATGTAACTAAGATTAAGAAAGCATTAGGAATTTGAGGTGATATGATATGTTATTAAAAAAAGGAATCGTAAGAGGTATTAATAGTTTTATGTATTCAGTTACCATCAATGTAATACTAAGTATCATATTGATCGTAATCGTTAATAAACCAGATTTTTTACCGATTGTACCTGATTATGCTGCAAGATTTTCTTCTGGAACGTTAGCTTTACTTATTCAATGGATGTTGATTGGACTAACTAGTGCAGCCTTCGGATTTTGGTCAATTATTATGGAATTAGAACGTATGAGTTTACTCCTTCAAAGTATATTATATTTTGTATTAACTGCAATTGTATGGATACCAGTAGCAATTTTTTGCTGGTCCCTTGGCGAAAATGTATTTTCTTTCATAACTATAGTTACAAGTTACGTAGTTTCTTATATTGTTACATGGATAATCCAATACCGTAGTTGCAGAGATTCAATCAAAAAAATCAATCAAAAATTAGAGGAATTAAGAAATGATTGATGCTATTTGCACATAAATGATACAACTTGTGCAGGGGGAGGTTACTATGAGTAATGCAATTGTTTTAAAAAATATCAGAAAAGAATTTGGTAAAAAAGTAGCTGTTAAAGATAGTTCCTTTGAGGTAGAAAAAGGTATTCTATTCTCCCTACTGGGAGTTAACGGTGCAGGTAAAACAACGACTATTCGTATGTTAACAGGGTTGTCTAAACCTTCAAGCGGAGATGCTTATGTCTGTGGACATAGTATCCTAACGGAACTAGACGAGGTAAAAGCAATCAGTAATATTTCCACGCAAGAAACAGCAGTTGCACCTAATCTAACTGTGGAAGAGAATTTACTGTTTATGGCGCAGATTTACGGGATGTCAAAACAGGAAGCTAGGAATAAAGTAGAACAAATCATACAACAGTTCTCTTTAGAAGAAATCCGTAAGAATAAAGCAAAAACCTTATCTGGTGGTTGGCAAAGAAGACTTAGCATTGCAATGGCTCTTATTAGCGAACCTAAAGTTCTATTCTTAGACGAACCTACACTAGGCCTTGATGTGCTTGCAAGAAAAGAGCTTTGGAAGATTATTAGAACCTTAAAAGGAGATATCACCATTGTATTAACTACTCACTATATGGAAGAAGCGGAAAGTCTTTCAGATAAAGTAGCCGTAATGGTTGACGGAGAAGTTAAAGCCTGTGGTACCGTTGTCGAGTTAAAAGAAATGACGAAAAAAGTTACATTAGAAGATGCATTTATAGCAATCGCAGAAGGAGAGGTGTAGACGATGAAAAGTGTAGTGTTTGGAAAAAGAACGTTAACAGAAATTTTAAGAGATCCATTAAGCTATATCTTTTGCCTCGGTTTTCCTTTACTCATGTTAGTGCTTATGTCTGTTATTAATCAAAGTATTCCAGCCGAAGCAAACATGGATGTGTTTCAGATTCAAAACCTTGCACCTGGTATTGCCTCATTCGGATTAACCTTTGTAATGTTATTCACTTGTTTACAAGTATCCAAAGATCGTTCAACTACATTCTTAACTCGCTTATATGCATCACCTTTAAAGCCAAGTGATTTTATTGTCGGATACACATATCCCTTGATAGTAATTGCATTTTTACAATCTTTAATCACATTCATAGCCGCTGTAATTATTGGAGGCATATATGATTATCATTTTAGCTTACTTAATATATTACTATGTATGTTAGTATTGATTCCTTCTGCATTGTTATTCATTGGAATTGGTTTATTTTTCGCAACCTTATTAAATGAAAAAGCAGCTCCAGGCATATGTTCCATCATTATTACAGCGGCGTGTATGCTAGGTGGTATCTGGATGGACGTAGATGGACTCGGCGGTGTCATATTAAAAGTTAGTAAAGCACTTCCATTCTATCATGGTGTAACTGCTGCCAGATTGGCTATAAGCGGTGATTATAATGAATTATTAAAACCGTTGATGATAATTATTGTATATGCCGTTGTGATCTATATATTAGCAGTATTGATCTTTAAACGAAAAATGCAGAGTGATGTGAGCTAAATTGAATAAGATATCGAAAAACATATTAACCGATAGTTTTAGTAATAGAACTATCGGTATTTTATTATACTATTATTTATTGATAATTGTAATATTATGGTATATAATTAGTGCTTGAAAAAAGATTCATGAAACTTAAAGAAAATTTGAGGTAAAGTTTTTGTAAGATACTTCATTTTTAAACGTCTTATGTATAGGAGGTGAGAATGTGACTGAAATAGAGATAATCTATAAAACCTATTTTAACGATGTATATTTGTTTGTTCTAAGTTTATGTGGCAATGAGCATATAGCAGAGGATATTACTGCCGAAACATTTTTTAAAGCAATGAAATCACTTAACCAGTTCCATGGAACATGTGAATTAAGAGTTTGGCTATGTCAGATTGCGAAAAACTGTTATTATACCAGTTTAAGAAAAAACAAACGAATAAACGAAGATATTATTCCTGAAGAACAAGCTTCGGATATCGATATTGAAAAGTTACTGCTCAAAGATGAAACATCAATGCTCATACATGAAACATTACATAAACTTGATGAACCGTATAAAGAAGTATTTACACTGCGAGTATTAGGAGAATTAAGCTTTAAAAAGATTGGTAACTTGTTTGGGAAAACTGAGAACTGGGCTTGTGTCACTTATCACCGTGCAAAGAATAAGATCAAAGAAAGAATGGAGGATTACTGATGAAAATATCGTGCGATGTTATAAAAGATGTATTACCATTATATGTGGAGGACTTAGCAAGTGCGGATACTCGTACATTAGTGGAGGAACATTTAAGTTCCTGTAATAATTGTAAGAGGAAATATGAAAAGTTACGTACCCCAGATAATTTCACTACTGATATGAATATGTTACCATTAAACAAACTAAAAAAAACCTTAAACAAAAGAAAATACCGAATCAGCCTATTTTCAATAACAATAACTTTTGTACTGCTAGTAATATTAATAGGATATTTGACTAGTCCTATATATATCCCAGCTGAAAAAGTTCCTGTAACTATAGAAGAACAAACTAACAATACGATAATTCTAAACTTTAACACGAATGTAACAGGTTATGATATTGAAAAAAGGAGTACAGATGACGGTGTCTATTTTATTACTGCGTGGGACAACATATGGAATAGAATAATATCTAAAGAAACAAAAACCAGCATCGTATTAAATCCAAATGGTGAAAAAGTCTACAGTATTTATTATAGCTCAAACAACGGTGATGAGGACCTCTTAATATATGGAAAACATCCTTACCCAAGCGGTGGCGTCATCACATTACCGAGATTAGCACTTGCTTATTATCTAAAGTTAGCTATTCTATTGGCAATTGTTACTGGTGTCTTTTTGTTCATCTTTCATAAGAATAAAATATTACGTAATATTTTCACTAAAATATTTGCTTTTCCGATTGCGTATATTTTAGGACACCTTTGTACAAAAGGGCTTACTACACAATCTTATTCTCTAGTTCATGACTTTTTTATGATAGTATTAGCTATGATACCAATCTATGCTGCCTTATTACTCGAAATTAGGTTTTTGTCAAGAAAAAGATAAGAAAGGAATAGGAATAAAATGAAGATTAAATATAGGATTTATATTATTTTTTATATAATAAGCGCTATTTTTTTAATGCAACATAAAGT
>NZ_CBDLAM010000095.1:0-14871 GCF_965301125.1 Anaerosporobacter sp.
ATATTATACTTTTTATAGGTTATCTTTACAAGTTAATTCCTGTTATATCCATTTCTTTTTTTACTCTAAAAACTCCCACTAGGAAGCTCTTAACAAAAACTGCACCAGTATTACTAGTGCAGTCCATTTGCATCTCTATTCTATTCTTTTCTACTCCCTTTTCTACTGTAAGGATATCTTGTTGCCACCATACGTAAATCCTGTCAGTTTGTCTAAATCCATAATTTTATCAAATCCTTTTACCTCTATAACATAGGTACCTCTGCTATCTGAATGTTCAATATTTGTACTCCCTATTCCACCCAAACCATCAAATGTTCCATCACTATATTGGAACTCTGAAAGTTCAGGTTGCTCATCTTTAGCAAACAGCTTATTAAATGCGTCCCAATCTTTTAGTTGTACATATAATTGATAAGATAACGGAGAAATCACCAATTTTTCCACATCCATTTCAACGCCATCAATGGTTACCTTTTTACCAATTTCGTATGTACTCTTCTCGGTTCCACAAGATAAATTCCAGGATAGATTCCAATTTCCTTTTACAATAGAATATGAATTTGAATCATATATTTCATGATCTACAGTAAAATCTTCAATGTTCATATCAACTACGAAGTCTTCTAATAGTTCTGAGTCAGATGGACTCATTAACATATATTCATAGGCAACTTTATGGTCATTTATAACCTTCGCTACTGAACCACAGAAATTAAGATTATTATCAGCTAAATTCTTTGAACTAAATGATATTTCAGGCATAGCAACTCCCGTATCTGAATTTTCATCTGCACCCTTTACAACAGGTTCATACTCCTTACTAAATTCAACTTCGAAATATACATAGGCAAAATGTTCATCCGCCAATGTTTGAACCACATCTACTGTGATTCCGTTATCCGTCACAGTAAGTTTCGATTCTTCCCTATCTGTCATAATCTTTGAGAATCCCTTATCCGTCATTTTCTGCATTGTTTCTGTATCTTTGGATACCCCATATCTTTTTGCCACATTTGTATTCCATAACTGTGTTGCAGCATATGCTACTCCACTTACTGCAACTACTGCTACCAAAGCTGCAACTGCTACTTTTACAACTCTTCTTGCCAAATATTCTTTTCCTTTCTTTTTCGTCTTATTATCTTCATTTCTATTCTTCAAAATCTGGACAAGTATTCTCTGGTCTGAATCCTCGGATAGTTTCATAGAATCATATAAATCTTTATAATCTTCAAGTCTCATAAAAGGTACCTCCCTTTAACAAATTGATTTTCAATTTCTCTCTTCCTTTTTTCAAACGCATTTTCACAGCAGATTCCGTACATCCTAACATCTTCCCGATTTCTTTACAGCTATACCCCTCATAATAGAATAGGTACATAGCTACTCTGCACTTATCGGGTAATAATACAACTTCTTCCCATACTTCCTTCTTCCTCGAATCCATTTGCCATGGTATCTCGATTTCACACTCTTCTAAAGAGTTCCGATTTCTATTCCAAAAGGATTTCAAATGATTTTTGGATAAATTAATGGTAATGCGAATCAGCCATCTTCTCTCATGTTCCTCTGTATTGAACTCTGGTGCAACATACAAACGTTTCGTAAAAACCTCTTGTAATATATCTTCAGTATCTTCTTGATTCTTCATATATGTAAAGGAAATTCGATATAACAAGCCTTTGTATTTATGATACATGGTTTCAAACTCTTGAGTACTCATTGTGTTCTTCATCGTCGACCTCCTTTCACTCTATATACAATTCAAACATGTAAATGGTCAACTAAAATACAAAAAACCCGCTTCAATTAGTTATTATACTAAGAGAAGCGGGTTAATGCTTGTTTTACTCTATTATTTCTTGTACAGTTTACTATTTATTATAGTTAACGATTTTACCGAAGTCTGGTTTTAAACTAGCTCCACCAACTAATCCACCATCGATATCTGCTTGAGCAAATAATTCTGAAGCAGAATCAGCAGAAACACTTCCGCCGTATTGGATACGGATTGCAGCTGCTGTTGCTTCATCATAGATTTCGCCGATGCAAACACGAATTGCAGCACAAACTTCTTGAGCTTGTTCTGTTGTAGCTACTTTACCAGTTCCGATTGCCCAGATTGGTTCATAAGCGATAACAGCAGTTTTAGCTTGATCTGCAGTTACATTTAAGAAAGCAATCTTAATTTGTTGACGAATTAAGTCAATTGTAATTCCTTGTTCTCTTTGAGTTAAAGATTCTCCACAGCAGATGATTGGAGTAATTCCATGTTCGAAAGCTTTTAATACTTTCTTATTAACTGTTTCATCTGTTTCTGCAAAGTATTCTCTTCTTTCAGAATGACCAATGATTACATATTTAACACCGATATCTGTTAACATGTTTGGAGCGATTTCTCCAGTGAAAGCACCGCTTTCTTCAAAATGCATGTTTTCAGCACCGATTTCAATATTTGATCCTTTAGCTGCTTCAATTGCAGTTGTTAAAGAAATAGCTGGTACACAGAATACTACATCTACTTCTTCATTTGCTACTAAAGGTTTAAGTTCATTAATTAAAGTAACTGTCTCACTTGGAGTTTTATTCATTTTCCAGTTACCTGCAATAATTTTCTTACGCATTATGTTATCTCCTTAAATTTTTACTTATCCTACGACTAAATCTAACTTATTTATCGTTTGCTGCAGCAACACCTGGAAGTTCTTTTCCTTCTAAGAATTCAAGAGAAGCTCCACCACCAGTAGAGATGTGAGTCATCTTATCACCGAATCCTAAATTGTTAACTGCAGAAGCACTATCTCCACCACCGATAATAGTTGTTGCATCGATTTCAGCTAAAGCTTTAGCTACAGCGATTGTACCGTCTGCAAAGTTAGACATTTCGAAACATCCCATTGGTCCGTTCCATACAACTGTCTTAGCATCTTTTAATGCATCAGCGTATAAAGCGCTTGTTTTTGGTCCGATATCAAGTCCCATCCAACCATCTTCGATTCCACCACGTTCAACAGTTTTGATGTTAGCATCGTTAGAGAATGCATCAGCAACAACTGTATCTACAGGAATTAATAATTTAACGCCTTTAGCTTCTGCTTTTTCCATCATTTCTTTTGCATATGAGATGTAATCTTCTTCTAGAAGTGAGTTACCTACGTTATGTCCAAGAGCTTTTTCAAAAGTAAATGCCATACCACCACCGATGATTAAAGTATCAACTTTATCAAGAAGGTTGTTGATAACAGAGATCTTACTAGAAACTTTAGAACCACCTAAGATAGCTACGAAAGGTCTTACTGGGTTATTAACTGCATTTCCTAAGAAATCAATTTCTTTTTGCATTAAATAACCAACTACTGCTGTATCAACATATTTAGTTACACCAACGTTAGAACAATGAGCTCTATGTGCAGTACCGAATGCATCATTTACGAATACATCAGCTAAAGAAGCTAATTCTTGGCTGAATTCATCAACATTCTTAGTTTCTTCTACTCTATAACGAGTGTTTTCAAGAAGAACAACATCTCCGTCGTTCATAGCAGCAACTGCAGCTTTTGCATTTTCACCAACTACAGTTGGATCAGCAGCAAATGTAACAGGTTGACCAAGTAATTCAGCTAAACGAACTGCTACTGGAGCTAAAGATAATTCTGGTTTTGGTTCTCCTTTTGGTTTACCAAGGTGTGAACAAAGAATGATTTTACCACCATCGTTAACTAATTTATTGATTGTTGGTAATGCAGCAACAAGACGGTTTTCGTCTGTAATTTTACCATCTACTAATGGTACATTAAAGTCACATCTTACTAATACTCTCTTACCTTTAACATTAATATCATCAACTGATTTTTTATTTAACATTATGTTACTCCTTTCAAAAGACCATAAATATAATAATAGGTCCGGCCCTATAAGTCTAACCTACAAGACCGGACCCGTACTAGGATCTAATAATACCTAAAATGTAAACTAAGCTAATTCAGCAAAGTATTTGATTGTTCTAACCATTTGGCTAGTATATGAATTTTCATTATCATACCAAGCTACAACTTGAACTTGAGAAGTTCCGTTGTCAAGGTTTGTTACCATTGTTTGAGTTGCATCAAATAATGATCCTTCTCTGATACCAATGATATCTGAAGATACTAATTCTTCTTCAGTATAACCAAATGATTCAGTAGCTGCTGCTTTCATAGCTGCATTTACTTCATCTTTAGTTACTGTACCTTCAACAACAGCTACTAAGATAGTAGTTGATCCTGTAGGAGTTGGAACTCTTTGTGCAGATCCGATTAATTTTCCGTTAAGTTCAGGAATTACTAAACCGATAGCTTTAGCTGCACCAGTTGAGTTTGGAACGATTGAGCAAGCAGCTGCACGAGCTCTTCTTAAATCTCCTTTTGGATGTGGTCCATCAAGAGTCATTTGATCTCCAGTGTAAGCATGTACAGTTGTCATGATACCGCTCTTGATTGTAGCGAAATCATTAAGTGCTTTAGCCATAGGAGCTAAACAGTTAGTTGTACATGAAGCTGCAGAAATAATTGTATCTTCTTTAGTTAATTTGTCGTGGTTTACGTTGTAAACGATTGTTGGAAGGTCGTTTCCAGCTGGAGCTGAAATAACAACTTTCTTAGCACCTGCATCGATGTGTGCTTGAGATTTTGCTTTTGATACATAGAAACCAGTACACTCAAGTACTACATCTACTCCGATTTCTCCCCAAGGAAGATCTGCTGCATTTCTTTCTGCATAGATTTTGATTTCTTTTCCATCAACAACGATTGAAGATTCTTTAGCTTCAACAGTATGTCCATCATATCTACCTTGTGATGAATCATATTTTAATAAATGAGCTAACATAGTTGGGTTAGTTAAGTCGTTGATTGCAACTACTTCATAACCTTCTGCTCCAAACATTTGTCTAAATGCAAGACGTCCAATACGTCCAAAACCATTAATTGCTACTTTTACTGCCATTTTTATTCCTCCTAAAATGTAATTTTTATAATATACTGTCAGAGACAGCTATTAAATCATGGCGATTAAATTATACTAATTAATAGTCTTACAAACAGCCTTGTACAGTGTGGTAATAAACAAACTAAATCAATTATGTATTAACTATACTAAAAATGTTAATAATTCCAAAAATGAATTGTTATTATATTATCAAACACATTAGTATGTTTCGCACCACCAATATTGTACCTAACTTGTACTTAAATTTCAAGAGTTAATTCATTAAAATTCTAATAAATGAGTAAAACCTTTTAAAGATTAGTAATTTCAAGTTCAAAGGGAATTATCTACAATTCATCCTTTACATAATTTGCAATATTTAAGGAATGATCCGAAATTCTTTCAAGATTAACTAATGCATCAATAAAGATAACTCCAGTTTCCGAATCACATTGATTTTTAGATAGACGTTCAATATGTCTTTCTCTCATTTCTTCTTCAAGAGCATCTACTTGATCCTCTAACTTTACAACTTTTCTAACATAATCAAGATTCTCTGTTTCTCTTGCTAATATTGCATTTTCAAAAGATTGTAGTGCTACATCACATATTTCTTCCAATTCTTTATAGGCAGTATCAGAGAACCATATATTATGATCAATTTTAGAAACAGCTAATTCAGCAAGATTATCCGCATGATCCCCTACACGCTCAATATTACTAATTGTATAGAATAAATCATTAACAAGTAAATGTTGTTTTTCATTGATAGATAGATTGCTTATCTTAACTAAATACTCTGTAATTTTCTTTTCATATTTATCAATTAACTTCTCTGTTTTGAAAACTTCATTTGCTTTCTCTATATCATTTTCCAAAATAGCTTGCATAGCAGTTTCTGTGTTTTTGAGCGTTAATCTTCCTAAATTGATAGATTCTTTCACTGCATTTTCCACAGCAAAAGAAGGCGTTTCAAGAATACGCTCATCTAAATGCATTAATCTAACTTCATCTTCATTCATTACTTCTTGCTTAGAATCATCCACTATTAGTCCTGATAATTTAACTAATAAATTAGCAAATGGGAATAAAATTAACGTATTTGAAATATTAAATATAGTGTGGAATATAGATATTTCAACACTATTAATTGAAGACTTTGCAAAGACAGGATCAATTCTAAAAATAACAAACATCAAAATACCAAAGATGACTGCACCTACGACATTAAACATAAGATGAATAACCGCCGCTCTCTTTGCTGTTTTATTTGCTCCTGCACTTGATAATAGTGCAGTTACACATGTTCCAATATTTTGACCTAAAGTAATAAATACTGCAGAGTTCCACCCAACAACACCATTCATAGCTAACGTTTGTAAAATACCAACAGATGCCGAAGAGCTTTGAATAATAGCAGTTACAATTGCACCTGCTAGAATTGCTAAGATTGGATTTTTACCTAATATTGCGAATGCATTTGAGAATATTGGAGAATCACTATAAGGTTTAATAGCATCTGACATAAAACTAAGTCCAATGAATAATACACCAAAACCAATTAGAAGTTCACAAAGATCTTTTTTATTCTCTTTTTTAGTGAACATTAGAATAAATGCACCAATACCTATTACTAACGGAGCAAAGAATGATGGTTTAAAAATTGCCCCCCATTCATTCATAGATACTAACCAACCTGTTATTGTTGTACCAACATTAGCACCCATGATAACTCCAACAGCTTGTGTTAAATTTACAATACCTGCATTTACAAAGCCAACAATCATAACTGTTGTTGCTGAACTGCTCTGTATAATAGCTGTTACTAAAGCACCTACTACTACAGCAAGTAAGCGGTTATGAGTAAGAATCCCCATTAATTGCTTCATCTTACCACCTGCTGATTTTTGCAGACCATCCGCCATAACATTCATACCATATAGGAACATTCCAAGGCCACCTACAAAGGAGAAGATTGTTCCTAAAACTTCTACAGTCATTATATTTCCTCCTACTTAAGTTTAAACTTATCAATTGTAATAATACTTAGTTATTACAATTGAATCAATTCTTATAATGCCTAAAATTGTAGGCATATACAATATAATTTTCTACAAGTTTCGTCAAATGTTATCATTGACTAACATTATAATCTTAGCATTTTCTTAGCATTATTTAATTTTTTATATCATTCTTTACAAATCTATAACAAAATAAAAACTCCAAATTTTTTACTAATAAAATTAGCATTCCAAAATTTAGAGTTTTTATACTTTAAAAATATTCAGTTTTTTGCGATATCGATTTGTTTTTGTATCTTTGACTTATATTTGATTTGCCTATCTATTCTTATAGTCTATAGTATAAATCTTCATATCTCTTAGCCGAATTATTCCAAGAAAAATCAGCAGCCATACCACGATCTATAATCTTATTCCATTCTCTCTTTTTATTATAATAAATATGTTTTGCATAACGTATCGTATTAAGCATTTCATGGGCATTATAATTCTTAAAGGAAAAACCAGTACCTTTACTTTCAAATTCATTATATGGTTCAACAGTATCTCTTAAGCCTCCGGTTTCTCTTACAATTGGAACTGTTCCATATCGCAAACTCATAAGTTGACTTAAACCACAAGGTTCAAATAAGGAAGGCATTAAAAAGGCATCACAAGCAGCATAGATTTTATGAGCTCGATCATTTGAATAAAAGATGTTTGCAGATACCCTATCACTGTATTTCCATGCATAATGTCTGAACAAGTTCTCGTATTTATCCTCACCTGTTCCTAATACAACTAATTGTGTATCATCACTGCAAATCTCTTCTATTACATAATCAATTAAATCTAAACCTTTTTGATCTGTTAAACGAGATACAATACCAACCATGAATTTTTTATCATTTTGTTCAAGGCCTAATTCTTCTTGTAATCCACGTTTATTTTTTACTTTTTCTTTTCTAAAATTCTTAATGTTAAATGACTTGTATAAATATGGATCATTTTCCGGATTATATTCATTATAATCGATTCCATTCACAATACCTTCAAGCACATTTGATCTGGCTCTCATTAAGCCGTCAAGTCCTTCTCCGTAGAATGGCATCTTAATCTCTTCTGCATAAGAATTACTAACTGTTGTAACATAATCTGCATACACAATGCCACCTTTTAAATAGTTAGCATCACCATACGCTTCTAATTTATCAGGAGCAAAATAATATGAGGATAAACCTGATATATCTTTTACCGTCTTCATATCCCAAACACCTTGGAATTTCAAATTATGTATAGTCATTATAGACTTAATTCCTTGAAAGAATGGATTCTGTGAAAATGTATCTTTCAAATATACAGGCAATAATCCTGTCTGCCAATCATGACAATGGATAATATCCGGACGGAAATCAATTAATGGCAGAGCTGATAATGCTGCTTTTGAGAAAAATGCAAATTTTTCGATATCTTCATATATATTTCCATAAGGTGTAGGACCAGCAAAATAGAATTCATTATCAATAAAATAAAAGGTAACCCCGTCTAATTCCATCTCTAATACTCCGACATACTGTGAACGCCAAGCAAGATTCAAGTAAAAATGTGTTTTATACTGCATCTGTTGTTTATATGTATCTGGAATTGCACAATACTTAGGAATCATTACTCTCACATCAAACTCTTCTTTATTAAAGTACTTAGGTAACGATCCAACTACGTCCGCTAGGCCCCCAGTCTTAATAAATGGAACACATTCTGATGCTACAAATAAAATTCGTTTCATACCAAACCTCCTGATAATTCTATTACGTCAACCTAATAGTAACTTTTCAATACTATGCTCCCAATTTGGCATTTTATAGTATTAATAAGTTACATTTTATTTAAATGACAAAATTATTATATCATAATAATCCTATTATACAATATTAGATTGATAATTCAAAGAAAATTTTCAGTAATAATTGAATATTAAATGTATTAAATCTGACTGGTTATATAGACTTATTTATTCTATCTTCTATGATCTAAATTTGTATTCCAAACGAATTTTATCTGCAATTAGAGCAACAAATTCTGAGTTCGTAGGTTTACCTTTTCCATTACTTACTGTGTAACCAAATAAGTCATCTATTGTATCCATCTTACCTCTGCTCCATGCTACCTCAATTGCATGACGAATTGCTCTTTCAACACGACTTGGTGTTGTTTTATGTTGTTTTGCAATGGAAGGATACAAAAGCTTTGTGATTGAATTCAACATTTCACTGTCATTAACTGACATCATAATGGCATCTCTTAGGTATTGATAACCCTTGATATGAGCAGGAACGCCAATCTCATGTATTATGTTTGTAACATCAGTTTCAAGATTTCTCTCTATGTAAGATGCTTTGTTTTCGAATGTACTTACTCTGTGATTGTCGACAAGCTTTGATTCACCTTTAATTTGCTTAATTCTTGATAATATAATATTATTATCAAACGGTTTCATAATATAATAACTAGCTCCCAGTTCGAATGCATTCTCAGTTACACCTTCTTGTCCTATAGCCGTAACGACAATAAAGGCTGGTGTTTTTTTAAATTCTGAATTATGCTTAACTTTTTCTAGGACTCCCAATCCATCAAGCTTTGGCATAATTAGATCAAGTAAAACAACATCTGGTGCTTTTTCCTTAATAATAGTTAAAGCATCAATCCCATTATCCGCTTTTCCTACTACCTCCACGTCATCATCTTCCTTCAGAATTGTCTCAAGAAGATTTACAATTCTTTCATTGTCATCGACAATAGCTACCGTAATCTTTCCCATAAATAGTCCTCCCAATTTCTAATTGATTCCCTGTTAAAGGTTATTCCTTTCATCAAATAGCCTTAACTATACCATAAAAAGATTTTTACAATAGGAAGTATATCGTATTTTCACATATTAAGTCAACATATATTTCCATGCTTTGTAATAAAATGTTTAATTATCAATATTTTAGTAATATTAATAAGAATTATAGTATTTTACAAGTATTGTTAGAAATCAATTGCATTCATTATTTTTAACCACAGGAAAATTATATCCATTATTTTACATTATTTCAAACATTTCTTATCGACATCAATCGACTGTATTGTTCCGAAAGTATAATTTTTGAATTGAGTTATCTTACAAAATTAAAGATGCAAATACTATGTATTTGCATCTTAGATAATTGAGACATAATAAATCTATAAAAAGTAAGATAATCGTCGATTATTGATTTACTTTTTTTTCCTTTTTATAGGGAGGGTTTTTTATTCTTCTCTACTATTTCGAATTGATTATCATATTTTCTATGAAGGTGCCGTAACCTTTTGTTGAATCTTGAATAAATACATGTGTAACAGCGCCTATTAGCTTGTTATCTTGTATAATAGGACTTCCACTCATTCCTTGTATAATGCCATTGGTTATATTCAATAACCTTTCATCAGTAATTCTAATAACCATTCCTTTATTCTCTGCGGAAGGATTTAGATTAATCTTTTCTATCTCTATCTCATATTCTTGTATTTCATTATCTACCATACATCGGATACATGCTTTTCCTAATTTAATATCTTGTTTTAACCCGATTTCCATTACCTGGCCTTGTTTAATCTTATTTCTATTATTACCTAATTTTCCATATATACCTTGTGATGTATTTGAACTTATGGTTCCTATTTTATTTTTAGGATTTTGATTAATAATACCTAATATTTCTCCTGGTTCGCCTGACTTACCTTTGACAATATCTATGATCTGCGTTGTATAGATAGCTCCTTCTTTTATCTCCAATACAGTACCAGTATCCATATCTGTAATCGGATGACCAAGTGCTCCGAATTTATCATCTGTCGTTGTATAAGTTAACGTCCCAATACCTTGTGTATCTTCACGTATCCAAACACCTATTTTATAATCTCCATCCGTACTCTTAACCGGTTTTACTTTAAGCTTAATTATTTCTTCATTTCTTCGAACAGAAAATTCCATGCTTTGTCCATTGGAATTATGAATACAATTCATAACTTCATCAATAGTACCGATTGATTTTCCATTGATAGCCACAATATAGTCGCCACTTTTAAGTATATTCAAAGCAGGTTCATAATTCATTCCATCACTGCACGCAACATCACCAGTGCCTAACACAAGAACTCCATCTGTATTAACATAAATTCCAATTGGCATGCCCGATGGTATAACATCGACACTATCTATAACATCAATGTTAATCTTTTTTAATGTAAACTTACCAAATAGTTTTAGATCTACTGAATACGCACCTACCTGAGAAGATTGAATAGAAAAAGGCTTATTCAAATTAATATGAATCTTATTCTTTAAATTCTGCTTGTTATCAACATTGAATACACCAACTTGGCTAGTTTCGATGTCTCCTTCAACAGGGAGATTAAAGTCAAATACCTCTTCTGTCCCTACAAGAACACGTATATTACTAGGTATATTTGATGCCATTTTCTTTATTCCCATGTCTAAAATAACCATCAAATCAAAAAAAACTAGTATTATCAATACGCTTCTATAAATCCGCTTTTTACTAGACATGAAATCACACCTCTCACTTTAATTCACTTTTTGTTTGATTAGTATATGTGATTTCGTAATTATAACCCTAGTATTTTTTTGTGTTACTTGCCAATTCTTTCATTTCCTTTGCATTCTGAATAACGGTATCTGTTAATTCAGCACCACTTAACATTCTAGCAAGTTCTTGTACAGATTCATCTTGACTTAGTTGTCTAATCTTCGTTGTTGTACAATTTTCATTTGCTTTCTTTTCAATTATATAATGTTCATCCGCCATAGCAGCAATTTGAGGTAGATGTGTAATGCATAGAATTTGATGATTTTTAGCAATTAGAGCCAGCTTTTCCGAAACTTTTTGTGCTGTTCTTCCACTTACACCGACATCAATTTCATCAAAAATGAGAGTTTCAATAGAATCATTATTCGCTAAAATCGATTTAATCGCCAGCATAATTCTTGATAATTCACCACCAGAAGCAATCTTTCCAAGCGGCTTCATATCTTCACCAGGATTCGTTGATATCAAGAACTCCGCATCGTCGATACCATTATAAGTAAAATCCGATAATATAGTAAAATTCATATCAAAACGAACATCAAGGAAATTCAAATCAATTAATACTTCTTTGATATCTGATGATAATTTACTTGCATTACGTTTTCTAATTACTGATAATTTATAAGATAAATCCTCTAAATTGGTTCGTTCGATATCAACTTTCTTTCTTAGTTGACTTATATAATTATCATAATCTAAATATTTTTCTAAACGTGCTTTACTTTTTTCACAATACTTTAATATATCTGAAATAGTATTCCCATATTTTGATTTTAAATTATGAATAAAATCTAATCTTTCTTCAGTTGTACTCAATTCTTCTCGATCTATATTTATCTCGCCTAGATAACCCGCAATATTTCGATTAAATTCACTTATCATATCCTCAAGATCTGACATATAGCTAGTAAACTTCGTTACTTCTTCATCATAACTTTCCAATTTTGATAAAATCTTTGATGCTTGTCCAATGCAATCAGATACAGATCCCGAATCTTCATTCCCTGTTAGTTGATAAACGGTTGATAATCCTTCCACTATAGAATTGGCATTAGACAATTTCTTAAATCGTGCACTTAATTCTTCGTCTTCTCCTTCTTTTAGCCTAGCATTCTCAATTTCGTTAATCTCATATTCTAAAAACGAGATTTCTCTTATCCTTTTCTCTTCATCTACAGCCGCTTCGTTCAATTCATTCAATGCATTACGATAAACATGATAAGATTGAGCAACCTTCTCTTTTAAATCCTTAATCTCCTCCTTCGCATAACGATCGAGAATATTAAGATGTGTTCTCTTATGTATTAACGATTGATGTTCATGTTGACCATGTATATCAATTAAAAGTGCTGATATATCTTTTAATAATGAAGTTGGAACAATTTCACCATTCACTTTACTAACACTTCTGCCATTCATAATTTTACGAGATATAATAACTTGATTATCAATCATTGGAACATCAAGTTCTTTTAATGCTGTAATGCAATTTATATCCTCAACTTGAAAAACTAATTCTACTAATGCATAATCGGCACCTTTTCTAATAATATCCTTTGGTACCTTACCTCCTAGTGCAATATTAATTGATCCTATGATAACAGATTTACCAGCTCCGGTTTCCCCTGTTATAATATTCAGATTATCAGAAAAATAAACTTCTATCTCATCAATGATAGCTAAATTCTTCACATGAAGATTTAATAACACTGTGAATCCTCCCCTCATTATTACATAATTCTTTTTCTATAAACCAAACATTTGTTCTTTTTTCATTTTAGCACAGGATTTTCATAATTGCAAGCCAGAACATAAAAATAAACTATCAATTACCTAGCGTTCCCCTTCTATTAAATCAGTCATAGTCTCTTTGTCCATAGCTCCTGGAACATATTTTGTAATATATCCTTCTTTATCAATTATTAAAGTCGATGGAAAAGCACTAATTCCGTATCCATAAACCATTGAAGCATACTCATCCATAACTACAGGGAAGCTATATTCATTATCTTCTAAAAATTCTATTATTGAATCCTTCGAACCTTCTCTTCCCAGTTCAGGTGAAGCCACGCCAAGTATCACTACATCATTCTCATTATATCCATATTCTTTGTATAATTCTTCAATATATGGCATCTCTTCTCTACAAGGTGGACACCAAGTAGCCCAGATATTCAAAAATACGGTTTTCCCTTTATAATCACTAAGTGTGTGTTCATTCCCATATTGATCTAATAATGTAAAATCAATTGGCGCTATCTTATCTTCCTGGTTGCTATCTTGATTACCTTCTTCTTCCTTATTTTGTTCACTAGAATTTATATCATCATTAGTATCTACTACGGCTTGATTCTGGTTTTTATTCCTAAACGTTAATTCTTTATTAAGACTTGTAATACCATTAATAAGCATTACAACACCGGCTACTATAATAAGAGCCCCACTAATTCTCTTGATACCATTCATATGTTTCTTAATTTGAGTAATCTTACTATATAGTGCTCCATAGAATAAAGAAACTATTAAAAATGGCACAGTAAATCCTATTGTATAAATCAAAATTAATAGATTTGATGTTACCATATTGTCTGAACTAGTAGCCATAACCATAACGGATGCTAGAATTGGACCAATGCATGGTGTCCAGCCAAAACTGAATGTAAATCCTAGAATAAAGGCAGACAGTGGTGACATCTTCTTATACGAAAGATTTAATCGTTTTTCTTGATTTAATATATTAGATTTTAATATCCCTACATAGAATAGTCCCATTATAATTATTATAATTCCACCTAAAATCATAATTATATATTTATTTGTATTAAAAAATGAACTAAATACTCTTAAGGATGAACCCAATATAAAGAATGTTGTTGATATACCTAGTATAAAGAATACTGTATTAATAATTAATAACCTATTGAATTTAGATGTTTTCAATTCATCTACACTACTATTAGCCAACATACTTAGGTATACCGGTAATATAGGTAGAATACAAGGTGAGAATATAGATAATACACCCTCAATAAATACTATAAAATAATTAATATCATTCACGTGATTTCCTCCTGTGTGTTTCTTATAAAAATAAAATTTATTAACTTTATGGCAACAATCTGGTGTATAGACCATTACAATATAAAAAAAGTATCACACATGATTCAAAATCAATTGATGTGTGATACTAATCTTATGTATGTTATTCTATTTAACGTAATAATAAAGCTTAATGATTACGTTTGCGGAAAAGACGAAGTAAAGATAAGAAA
>NZ_CBDLAM010000096.1:0-14854 GCF_965301125.1 Anaerosporobacter sp.
ATTTATTGGAGGTATAAAATGTCTAAAGTTATCGTTATGGATCATCCATTAATTCAACACAAAATTGGAATCATGAGAGTGAAAACAACTTCAACAAAAGAATTTCGTGATTTAGTATCTGAAGTTGCTATGCTTATCTGCTATGAAGCTACAAGAAACCTTGCTTTAGCAGACATCGAAATTGAAACTCCATTAGTTAAGACAACTGTAAAAGAAATCGCTGGTAAGAAATTATGTATCGTTCCTATCTTACGTGCAGGTCTTCATATGGCTGATGGTATTCTTAACCTGATTCCAAATGCAAAAGTAGGGCATATCGGTCTATATCGTGATGAAAAAACACTTGAACCTGTTGAGTATTTCTGCAAATTACCTACAGATGCTGCTGATCGTGAAATCTTCGTTGTAGACCCAATGTTAGCAACAGGTGGTTCCGCGATATCTGCTATTAAGCAATTAAAAGCAAGAGGAATTTCAAAAATTCATTTCTTATGTTTAATCGCAGCTCCTGAAGGCGTGAAACACTTACAAGAAGCTCATCCAGATGTAGATATTTTTGTGGGCGCTCTTGATGAGAAACTAAACGAGCAAGGTTATATCCTACCTGGTTTAGGTGATGCAGGTGACCGTATTTACGGTACAAAATAGTTTGAAAATACTATTTCAAATTTAAATAGTCAACAATAATATTAAAAAACAACTTTTCTTAGCTGAATGCTTTTGTGAACATACATGCTCACATATGATGCGCAGCCAAAAAAGTTGTTTTTTAATTTTTTGTTTATTTAGTTTTTGTTTGTATCACTCTTATTACTAGGTCATTATCCTAGATTAACGAAATGATCCATCTAAATAAATCTCAAGAAAAAGAGCCAAATTACAAAACCAAATAATGCGCAAACCAATAAGATAGCAGGAACAAATGTAATTACCGCTGCAATCCACATTGCGAATATGTCTTTTAATTGTAATTTTTCTTTCTCTTCTGTGATTTCTCCCCTCTTTTCTCTCTCTTTTTCACGTTCCTCAAAACGTTCTGTTTGCTTTTCTAGAACTTCTGTAGCTTTTTTACTAAATAACATAATTCCTCCATATATGACTAAAAAAGACTGTTGCATAATCCATTTGCAACAGTCTTTCTATCAAACATAAAACCTAAGCAAATAGTATGTATCCTACTTAGATTCTACAACATTTCTCTTATGATGACAACCAACAAAATGTCCTGGTGTCACCTCTTCAAATTCAGGTACCACTTTTGTACAGATATCAGTACAATACTTACAACGAGTATGGAACTTACAACCTGTTGGTGGTTTGATTGGGCTAGGGATATCTCCTTCGATAAGGATTGTCTCTTTCTTGCTATCCACATCTGTTGTTGGAATGGCAGATAGCAATGCCTCAGTATATGGGTGCATTGGTGTATCAAATAAATCTGCTGTAGTTGCTAACTCAACCATATTACCAAGGTACATTACACCGATACGATCACTGATATATTTGATAACACTTAAATCATGAGAGATGAATAAGTACGTTAAGTTTTCTTTTTCCTTCAAATCAAGTAAAAGATTGATAATCTGTGACTGAATGGAAACATCAAGCGCTGATACTGCTTCATCACATACAACGAACTTTGGTTTTAAAGCAAGAGAACGTGCAATACCAATACGTTGTCTTTGTCCTCCAGAGAATTGGTGAGGATAACGGTGGATCATGTAAGGAGCAAGGCCACAATCTTCCATAACTTGCATGATATAATCTTGCATCTTATCTTTGTTCTTATGGAAAACTTTATGTGCATTCAAGCCTTCGCCAATAATCTGTCCAACTGACATACGAGGATTTAAAGATGAATAAGGATCTTGGAAAATTAGTTGAAGATCTTTACGAAGACGACGAATCTCTTCGTCTGTCAATCTTGCTAAATCAACACCATCATCAAGATATGCTTCGTATTTATCGAATTCTGCATTTCCAGCATATTCTTTCTTCATCTCATCGATTTCTTTTTTAGCTGCATCAAAGATTTGTTGTTTTGTTTCAACATCTTTTCTTTTTGCATCAACTTTAGCTTTGTTCTTCGCTACTACAGCATCTATTTC
This sequence comes from Anaerosporobacter sp., assembly GCF_965301125.1. Lineage (NCBI taxonomy): Bacteria > Bacillati > Bacillota > Clostridia > Lachnospirales > Lachnospiraceae > Anaerosporobacter > Anaerosporobacter sp. Next base: position 2,109 of record NZ_CBDLAM010000096.1, read on the forward strand.
TGACTTTGAAGCCTTCTTGGCTTCTTGTTCCATTTTAATTGCTTCAAATTCACTCTCTAACTTACGTAATTCTTCTTTCGCAATACATAATTCTACATTAGCTTGGTATTCCTTTAAGAAAACAGCGGATACTTTTTCTAAATCTTTGCTGATATAGAAACCACCGATAACCTGAACGATATCTAGAAAAGCATCGTTGGCAATTTTCTTTGCGTCTTTTAACTTCCCGTGCATTGCATACTTTTCTTCATCTGTTTTCAAACTATCATATTCTTTTTGAATAAGATTTACCTTAGCCTGATGAGCTTCTAAAGCTTTCATTTTTGAAGATAGATGTTTTAAAGTTTCTTCCATATAACGTGGAGCAATTTCATCAAGAGGACGACCATAGTACATCGTACGTCCATCTGTTTGGTTATATAATTGTAATAAGGTTCGACCCAATGTAGACTTACCACAACCACTTTCCCCTACTAAGCCGAATGTTTCACCTTCATAGATATCAAGATTAATACCATCATTCGCTTTTAAATATAGTTGTTCTTTTTGGAATATAGATGCTTTCTTAACTGGAAAGTATTGTTTTAAATTAGAGATGTGAAGTAAAACTTTTTTTTCGGTATTCTTATTTTCCATCTTTTCTCATCTCCTTATCTGGATAAAAACATCTAATTTGATGATTTTCCTCTATTTTTACTAATGCTGGTTCCTCTTCTCTACACTTGTCTGTTGCATATTTACATCTAGGAGCAAATTTACAACCTTTTGGTAAATCAAGCGGATGTGGAACCGATCCTGGAATTGCTTCAAGACGTACACCAGGTGGCGTATCAAGTCTTGGAATGGATTCCATTAGTCCTTCTGTATAAGGATGAGAATATTTCTGTTTTGTAAAGATTTTTTTAGCAGGGGCCATCTCAACAACCTGACCACAATACATAACAGCAACATCATCTGCCATCTCATTAATTACACCAAGGTCATGTGTAATGAATAGAATTGAAGTTCCTCTATCTTCCTTTAATTCATTCATAAGTTTAAGAATCTGCGCTTGAATTGTAACATCCAATGCAGTTGTAGGTTCATCTGCAATCAACAGCTTAGGTTGGCAAGCAAGTGCAATGGCAATCATTACACGCTGTCTCATACCACCTGACAATTGATGTGGATACTGCTTTGCAACAGCTTCTGGATTAGGAATCTTAACAGCAGACAACATCTCTACCGCTTTCTTTCTAGCTTCCTTCTTTTTCATTCCTTGATGAATCATGAAAGGTTCACTTAATTGTCTTTCGATAGTAAATACCGGATTCAAACTTGTCATTGGTTCTTGGAAGATAACTGAGATATCATTTCCACGAATTTTATACATTTCTTTCTTCGTGCAATCTTGTATCTTTTTTCCATCAAATATGATTTCACCGCTATCTACATATCCATTACCATCTAGTAATCGTAAAATACTCATAGCAGATACACTTTTACCACTACCACTTTCTCCAACGACACCTAAGGTCTTACCAGCGTCAACAGAATAAGAAACGCCGTTAACAGCCTTAACCGTTCCTCTTTTCGTTTCAAAGAACGTGTGAAGATCTTTTATCTCTAATAAAGCCATTTCTTATCCCTCCTATCTTTCATTTGCTTTTGGATCGACTGCATCACGTAGTCCATCACCGATTAAGTTGATACTAATTGTAGCTAATCCTAATGCTATGGAAGGGAATACCCATCTCCACCAGTATTCTAGGATTATTTTAGAAGATTGACTACCGTTCAACATATTTCCCCATGTAGGTCTAGGTTCATTAACACCGAATCCCAAGAAAGATAGCCCTGATTCCGTTAACATCGCACCAGCGAATCCTAATGTTGCACTTACTATAATTACTGAGATAACATTGGGAATAATATGTCTAAAGATAATACTTTTTTGTTTAACACCTACTGCACGAGCAGCTGTTACGAATTCTTTGTTACGTTCTGAAAGTACTTGAGCACGAACTAATCTTGCATCAGATGGCCATCTTAGAACACCAAGAATTACCATGATCAATGCAATACGTTGCGATTCACTAATTTTATTTCCTATAATTGTAGATAAAATCATTGCAAATGGTAAGAATGGTAATGCTGCAACAATTTCAGCAACACGCATCAAAATCATATCCACTTTTCCGCCAAAATAACCAGATACACCACCAACAATGACACCAATCGTGATTGAGATAATAATTGCAATCGCACCAATTAGCATCGTCATACGGCCACCATGCATAATACGATTTAATATATCTCTACCGTATCCATCTGTACCTAGTAGATACCCTTTCAATCCCCACGTAATTGCATTATCTTTATCAGTAATTGCATAGTTTTGATAGTAACCTGAGTATACTGCTTTGATATTAGCCTTGTTCACTTTAGTAGGTACGCTTGCTTGACCAAAATCATTATGTCCCCAAGAAACTACATCACCATTATCTAAGAGTACTGTATAGTGATATCTACCACTTTGTATGGAAACTGCATTATCAATGTTAATTTCCTTTTCCAAATCACCTGTTTTATTTCCCCAAACATATACCTTGCCGTCTTCAGCGACTGCAGCAGAAGTTTGTGCTGTCATCGCAATATCTATAACTTTTCCCATATTCTCAGGAATTCTTGAGAAAGAAAATTCTTTCGATGTTAGAGATACTACCTCGCCGTCTTTTGTTAAACCTATTACACCTTGTGCATTCAATGCAATCTTATCTATATTGCCTTGATAGTCACCAATCTTGAAGTCAACTATACTTGTATTACCCCAAAAATATACTTTACCATCTTCTGTTACAACAGCAGAACTTTGATAATTAGAATATATTCGCTTAATATTCTTTTCAAACTTTAATTCTGGTGGTATTGTGGTTTGTTTGTTACGTTTATTTCCCCACGCAAACAATTGACCTTGATCATTGAGTGCAAGAATGTGGTCAGTACCTGCTGCTACCTGCACCACTTTCCCCATATTTTCAGGGATATCTTTTAGATCAACAAGTTTAGAAATCTTTGTCTTTCCCCAAACAAATACTTCACCATCATTTGATACTCCCACACTAAATTTAGAACCTACAGAGATTTCTTTAATGTTACCCTGTAACTTATCAGGAACTTTCATCATATTCCTTCCAGGAGAAATATTTTGCTGTGTTTGTTCTTGATATGACAAATTAATCTCATTGACTGCGGGATAAATAAGAACACTTAAAAAAATCGCAAGAAAGATTATTAACGAAACCATTGCGACCTTATTAGCAACAAAATTCTTTATTATCGTACGAATTGGACTTTGTAACTGCTCCTCTTCTAAGAAAGAGAGTTGTTTGTTACGATTTCCAAATAACATGCCTAATAGGCTTATATGAGTTCTTTTTGACTTTTTCGTCTTTTTTTCCTTACTCATTCTCTCTTCCTCCTAGTCTAATTTTACTCTTGGATCAACCATGCAATAAGCAATATCCATAATAAGATTGCCTAATAAAGCAATTATTACATAAAACATCTGCATAGCTAATACAACCATGAAGTCCTGTTGCATTAATCCATCGAATAAGACTTTACCAATACCTGGCCAAAGGAAGATATTCTCTATAATAACAGAACCCGAGAACACACTGACAACCCAACCTGTAACAATTGTAACAATAGGAAGTAATGCATTACGGAATGCGTGAGAATAAATTACTACTCTTTCACGAACACCCTTTGCTCTTGCAGTTCTGATATAATCCATACTTAATGATTCAATCATAGCGGCTCTTACATATCTTGTAATAGACCCAACAGAGCCTAAAACCATAACTAATGTTGGCAACGCCATATGCCATAACTCATCTAACATCTTCTGAAATGCGGTTCCATCAAAGCCTGGAGTACTCACACCACTAACGGGGAATGCTGAGACTTTTACCGCTAACAGACATATTAGTACCAATGCAATTATAAATTCTGGTAAACTGTATCCGACGACAGAGAATACCTGAATGGTATTGTCAAATGCACTTCTCTTTTTCACAGCGCAAATAATACCTAATGGTATTGTTATTGCGAATACAACAATAATAGCTACTATATTTAATTGGATAGTATTCTTAAGTGGCTCTGAAACTACATCAATTACATCTTTACGATATGTTGATGAATAGCCAAAATCGCCCTTCAACATGTTAGTAATCCATACACCATATTGAACAGGAATAGGTTTATCTAAACCTAATGTCTTTCTAGCTTGTTGATACTGCATCTCATAAACTTCTGGTTTCATTCCTTGTCTGGAACCTTCTAATAATAATCTCGCTGGATCTCCTGGTACCATCTTATAGATTCCAAACATTAAGATTGACAATATGAAGAATACGAATACCATATACAGCAAACGTTTTGTAATATATTTTGCCATCTTATCCACACCTGCTTTCTTCTTGATCCTTTACCTTTTCTGATTAAGGGACAATTAAACACACTTATACTTATTTATCAGAAGATAGTAACAACAATCCTCTTACATTAAGCTTTATATCAATCAAGGAAATAGGGCATTAAGAAAATGCCCTATTTCCCATGCAAAACCAGTATTGTTGTTTTATAGAATGTATATAATACCAATACATTCTAATAAAGAATTATTCTTCTATTGACATGTACACTAATGAATAATGTATACTGAACATATCATCTCCGATATAACCTTTAACTTTTGTATTAAAGAATGTATGATATTCATCAGAGTATAGCGGAATGTTTGGCAATTCTTCATTTAATTCTTTCATAACAGCAACCCATTTATCAAGATATCCTTCTTTATCAGATGGATCTGTCTTATCAAGGTCAAATCCCATTTCACTAATCTTAGAATCCATCCAGAAATTAGTGTTACCACCAGCACCAAGATATTGTTTATCAGGATTATAGCTGTATTGAATTTGAGGTGTCGCAGTGAATCCGTTTGCTAAGTTATACATATTATATATAGGTTCGTCGATACCTTCTCTATAATAGTTGTTTAATAATGTTGGGAAATCCATAGTAGTTCCAACTAATTTCATTCCTGCTTTTTCCATTGATTCTGGTAACATAGTAGATAATAAATCAGAAACTGGATTACCTTCTGAGTTAGCCCATTGAATTTCACAAGCCATTAACTTACCGTCAACTTCTTTATATCGTACTTTATCTGTACCAGCAACGAATGGTTCACCCTTTTCATTTAAAGTCCAGCCATCAGCCTCAAGAACTTCTATAGCTTTATCAACGTTAAATGCATATGGATCTAATTCACTTTCAATCTGGTCTTTTCTTTCTTGGTACATCCATTGTGCAAGACCATATTCAGAATTTACTAATGAACCGAAACCGCCAGTATATTGTGAACTGAATGTTATTCTGTCTAAACAATAAGCAATTGCTTGACGAACTGATTTAAATTGAGTAGGACCAAAATCTGTGTGGAATGCAATCATACCATAACCATTTCTTAAGTAAGTTGCATAATCAACTTTACCTTCATCAACAAGGTCAAGACCATCATTGATTCTATCACCACCATTGATACCAACTAACATATCAACGTTACCTGACTCTAACTCATTCATCATTGTAGCATCTTTAACATATTTGACAATGACAGTTTTAATTTCAGCTTTTTTACCTTCATAGTTACCTTTGAATTTATCATTAACTTCTAGAGTAACTTGTTTGTTTGTAGCATCATAGCTAACAAATTTGTATGGTCCACAAGTTACAGTAGGATTGAATCTTTCCTTTTCCATTGGTTCTTTAATTAACTCAGCAGAATAGTTATCAGAGAAGTAGCAACCATTACCATCATCTTTGATTTCTACACCAGGAGCATATGTAGCAAATGGAATTGGAGTTAATGCTGCACTATAAGCTTCATAATATGTTGGCATATATTCAGATGAAATATCAATTGAGAATGTATAATCATCAATTTTATGAATGCCAGCAAATTCCTTCTTAGCACCACTATTAAAATCTCCATGACCTACTAATGTAATACTAGAAGTATTGCTTCCTTCGTTTTCAGCAAGCTCTGGTGATGCATAAATCATAGCATTTCCAATATAATCATTTGCTGTAATTGGAGAGCCATCACTCCAAACTAAATCTTGTTTTAATGTAAATTTGAATGTTTTAGAACCATCCTCATTAGCTGTAACTTCTGGATCATTAGCTAAAACAGTTTTGTTATATACATATTCGCCATTGGTAGCCATTTCAGCTGTACCGTAGAAATTAGGGCGAGTACCAATTAAATCTCTAACAATTGAGTCACCAGCATTAGTTCCCCAACCTTCAATGAAACTTCCATTAAAATCAGTACTATAACCAATAATAACCTGACCAGAAGGTTCCTTGTTTGTTACTTCAGTAGCTGAACCATCTGTTGATTCAGAATCATCTGTTGAAGCACCGTCTGTAGCTTCTTCCGTTTTTGTTTCGTTTTTTGTGTTATCTTTTTTACTTGAACAACCAGCCAACACAGTTGTTGTTAGTGTTAAAGCAAGTAATAACGCTAAACCTTTTTTCTTCATAAAACTTTCCTCCTTAAATATTTAATTTATTTATTAAACAACACGAGTATAGAACACTAACAATAGTAAAAACCTCGCAAGTAAACCTACTGTTGACAGCAATGATATTATTTATTTCTTAGCTTAAACAAGTCAAAGACTAATAAATAACCCCCTCTGCATCTATGTCATACACTGTGTGATTAACCATTATTTTGTGAGTAAAGAAATTAAGATGGTAGTGTTCTACTATTTTAAGTCATCTCAACTTTACCACGTCAAAGTATTAACTTAAAAAATTATGTAAGTTAGAAAAGGGTATCCTGGAACACCAGAACACCCTTGTTCAATACAGTATAAATTCTACTATCATTCCAATTGTTTGTCAACTATATTTTCTCTTGGCATTTTTGGCACAATTGAATTATATTTTATAAATTTGCATAATTATTCCTAAATTTGCAACACTTCAGTCAATATATGGTAATGCCTAATAATCTTAGTATCATAAACTCAATTGTACTTATCCTCAGTAATTCCTTACACTAAACTTACTTTTCATAATATGTATGTATATTATTCTATATATTCATTACGTTTCTAAATTATACATGCTATTTTATATTATTGCAACAAAAATATTCATAAATTCCATGATTTTCTTTGTATTATTATTGGGAATCCAATGTATATTCACAATATTCTCCATATTCATAACAAGTTAATTCATTAACGTTGTATTGCTTTGTTATTTTAACGCAATATAAATAAGAAGAAACTGATTCAAATATGTAAAAAAATGCTATCATAAAGGGTGTTCCAACCCCTTATGATAGCATTTTTTTATCTAATGTTTCTAACATCTCACTTAGTTCTTTCAAAGCTGTTATTGTATATTCACTATTTCTATTAACAATCTCTCTAAACGTTTCATTATCAAGCGATGAAACCGTCATATAGATATCATTTGTTCTACAATTGAAAATGTGAGCTGGATCGACTGATAACAATTGGTCTGAGGCTAAATTAATACGGTATACAAGTGTTTTTAATAACATAAACCCTAATTTAGGCTCTTGTTGAAGTAATACATTATATTTTTCATTTTCAACCTCTAAAACAACCGTATTATCTGAACTGGCTATTACACTTGCATTCCTCTTTTTACTCTCAATAAGAGTGGATTCACCAAAAATTGTTCCAACTTGAATATCTCCTATATGTTTATCTGTCTGTTGTTCTCCCTCTTTCTTGTATATCTTAGCTTCCCCTTTAAGCAAAAAATATACATACTTTCCAGTTTCATCTTCACGACATATTACATCTCCGTTGCTAAATAAGCGTAATTGTCCATTTTGTCTTAAAACTTCCATGCCTAATTTGTTTCTCCTATAACTAACTACCTTTGTATTACAATATTAATAATAACATAATTGTTCTAAAATTTAAAGTTATTCATAGGAAATTAGACTCATACGTGTATGGATACTCCTCTCCCAAATTCGCTAAGCTACCTCATTTCGTTTCTTCTGTCTACGAGTAAAGCCTATTATTACCGCCAAAGTTATACTCTCAACAAAAATCATTGTCAACCAAATACCTTTTACTCCAAGGATAACAGGTAATATATATACTAAAATACCGCTAAGTATCAATCCTCTCAACATACAAATAACCAAAGCATAAATTGGTTGTAAAGTTGATTGAAAATAATTACTGTAAAAAATGTTTGGTACCATCAATATGAATGAGATAAAGTACATCTGAATAGCCATCGGAGCTAATTCCAAAACTTCTTTTGACGGATGCACGAATAATCCCACTATGAAATCTGGGAAACAAAATCCAACTACAGCAAATACGCTCCCTGTAATGAAAGAAAGAATTAATCCAAGTCGCTTCACTTGCTGTATTCGTTCAGACTTCCCTGCGCCATAATTTACAGCAAGCAAAGGTTGAGCTGCTTGGGATATACCATTACTCAACGAAGAAACAATGATTGCTGTATTAGAAATGATGCTATATACCGTAACTCCAATATCCCCAATATAACGCAATACTTGAATATTGAATATGAAAATAATAATTCCAGATGACATATCAATTAAAAAACTAGAAAATCCATTTTTTATAACGTCGTTAAAATAACGTAAGTGTAATCCATTCATTGTAAAACGTAAGGTATTCGATTTCGTAAAGAAATGCGTTACTAATATTAGGCATGAAATTACCGAGCCAAGCACAGTAGCTAATGCCGCTCCTCCCATTCCCATATCAAGTATATAGATAAATATATAGTCAATTATTATGTTAATAACTCCACCACTAATTACCGCTATCATTGATAGTTTTGGTGCCTTATCATTTCTAATAAATGCTTGTAAGAATGATGAAAAGCAAAAGAATGGAATTCCCCAAATAAAATATTTGCCGTATCCACGTATATATTCAATTGTCGTTTCCGAAGCACCTAACCAGTACGCTATCTGATCGTATGCTACTATTGCTATAAGTAAGAAGATTAAGGCCGCAATACTATTTCCGATAAAGGCCACTGTAAAATATGTGTTAGCCTTTTTCTCATCATTTCTACCTTTTGCTACAGATAATAAGACAGAACCACCAACACCAAATAACAAACCTGTTCCAAAATATAAAGAAAATAATGGAATTATTATATTAAGAGCGGCCACAGCAATATCTGATATTCCCTTTCCAATAAAGATTGAATCCGCCAACACATAAATAGACGTTACTAAAGTTGCACTGACTGATGGGATTAAGTATCGAAAAAATAATTTTTTCGCATTATCATTTAATAAATCAAGTTGTTTCATTATTCTCCTCCGTAATTTACTATCACTTAATATAATAAAACCTATTCTAACGCTATAGTCAAGTATTATTTAAATGATTTTCCCGAATAAAAGAAAAGGCTGCATCACAAAATAAGTAGAATTCTCATTCTATCAATTTTATGATACAGCCCTTTATTATTCTACTTGTTTATTTACAATCACAAGCTTCTGCTTTACAGACAAATGAAGTACAATCTGTACATTCTACTTGAGTTGGATTTGACTCATGTGTACCCACTTCAATTTTATTCAAAGTACAATAATCTTCGCTCTGGGCATGATATTGACAATTGTTAACCGTACATCCTATACTTGAGTTTTTCTCCATAAATAGACCTCCGTTAATGTTCTCTTTATATTGTTTGGTAGTTTGTGGATATTACTTACTGTTCCACATACTATCTAGTATGGCTAAAAAAGTTCATACTATTCGAGGAATATATAGTTTTATATTAGTTTTCACATAATTTTTTGTATAGCGAATCAATTAATATAGCTCCGAAAGGTGCTGTTATTAGTATTGCTAATACCGCTACCGCCAATACTTCGTTACCACAGGCAAGTCCCATAGATAATGGCACTCCTCCAATTGCAGCTTGAACGGTTGCCTTAGGAGTATATGCAATCATACAGAATACCTTTTCCTTCTTTGTTAGTTTCGTTCTTATTAAGCAAACAAACACGCCTAACATACGAAAGATTAGTGCACTAATTATCAAAATCACTGCAAAGATTCCTACTTTATACACATACTCCAAATCAACAGTTGCCCCCACTAAAACAAATAGTAATACTTCTGCACCTACCCAAAGACGATTATATTTTTCTGATAAGCGTTTTGCTAAATTTTCATAGGAGCGGTAGATTGTAATCCCTAATACCATTATAGAAATCAATCCAGACATCGGTATATATGGTTTTAGTCTTTCTTCACAAGCAATTAATAGGAAAGATATGCTTAAAATAATTAGTAATTTAATAGAATCCCGCATATGAAATTTCTTAAAAAACAATATTAATAGCTGTCCAATCAAAACTCCTACTACTATACCTACTATGATAGCAATAGGTATCTTAACAAAATTCATGACAGATACACTGCCGCCTGTTTCAAGTGATATAAATGATGTAAACAGTACAATAACAAATACATCATCTACTGATGCACCAGCAAGTATTAATTGTGGAATACTATGTTTCACACCATACCCTTCATCCATAAGACGAATCATTCTTGGAACAATAACAGCTGGTGATACAGCCGCTACTACCGCTCCTATAATCGCTGCCTCAGTCACTGTAACACCTAGTAGTTTAGGTGCTAGCAAGACTATACCAACAATCTCAAAACAAGCTGGTACAAAACACATAAGTATGGCAGGCCGTCCCACCCTCTTCAAATCTTCAAGATCCAAAGATAAACCTGCCCTAGTTAAGATAATTACTAATGCAAGTTGTCGTAAATCTGCTGATATGGATAATATGGAATCATCGAGTAAATTGAAAGCATGAGGGCTCAATATAATTCCCGTTAAGATCATACCTAGTAAAGCTGGTAACTTTAACTTCTGAAAGATTGATCCTAACAACAGACCAAGTAAAAATATTAGTGCAAGACTCGTTAACATAATGCTCCTCCTTTAAAAATAGAACCTAATAGGCATTGTAAACTCTTCTCCGCGGATTATACACACAAAAAAAGCTGATATCCCCTGTGAATATTCACAGAAGTCATCAGCATACATGCGGTTTAGATTATTCATCATGGGAGAACTTCATTCCCGGTTTTTTATTATTAAGCTGTAGTTACTATACTATGAATTTAATCAACTGTCAACATTTAATGTTCATGATAAATGCCCCTTCATGCATATACTAAAAAGAATGTATTATTACGGAGGCATTATTGTGGAAGAAAATCATGTAAGTATCGGTATGAGGGCTCCTGACTTCACTGCTCAGACAACCTTTGGACCAATAAAAATGTCAGACTACGCTGGAAAGTGGGTAATTTTCTTTAGTCACCCAGGGGATTTTACTCCTGTTTGTACAACCGAATTTGTAGCCTTTTCACAAGCTCATCCTCAATTTGAACAATTGGGAGCATCTTTACTAGGACTTAGTATTGACAGTAACCCTTCTCATCTAGATTGGGTAAATACAATTAGAGAATTAACTGGAATCACCGTCCCTTTTCCTGTAGTAGCTGATCGTAGCGGTGATGTTGCCAGACTCTATGGTATGATTGCTCCGAATGCAAGTGCTACTGAAACTGTAAGAAACGTATTCTTCATAGACCCTAATCAAATAATACGCGCTATATTAATCTATCCGTTAACTAACGGAAGAAGCATTCCTGAAATTCTTCGTTTACTAAAAGCATTACAGACAACAGATGAATACAGCGTAGTTACCCCAGCTATTTGGACTCCTGGGCAACCTGTTTTAGTTCCTCCTGCAACGACTTATGTAGTGCTAATAAAACGTGAGACGGATCCTGCCGCACTTGGTTTACAGTGTTTGGATTGGTTTTGGTGCTACAAAAAAATCGAATAACTTAATATGTATGAAAATAAAAAGTTGTTACAAGATTATTCAAAGAATAATTTTGTAACAACTTTTACATCTTATTTATTTAAATATATTATTTATTTAGATATATAAAGGCTTTCATAATTAACTACCAATTAACATTTTGGATAACAATTCTTTGCAACCTTACTCTTTAATTCGCCAATGCATTTGCGAAGCTCCTTGGCATCCATTAACTTATCTAATGCTTCCTTCGTATGCTCTAATCCTTCTTTCTCCAAATCATTAAGAGTACAGATTAATTCATTTAAATCTTCCCTCATTTGCATACATGGATTTACCATCTGAGTACAACTATTATTACATGTCTGATTGCAAGTACATCTCATTGTAGGACAAGTTGGTTGATTATCAGAAGAATCCGATTCTTCCATTGAACCTAAGAACTCATTAATATAAGAGCTAATTTCATTTGCCCTATCACTATAGCATAATCCCATAACAATACTTTCCATAGCATCAGAAAGATTCTTCACTGCATCCATGAGTTCTCTATTAGCTTTGTCAAAAGTACAATTGTACAAATCATTTATTCTCATGAATTCTTGGCAAGAACAATCATTAATTATGAAGATATTCTCTACCATTTCAGCCTTTTGTTCACAGCCACATGAAGGTTTAACATTTTCACAACTAGGCATCTCATAACTGCTTCTTGGTCTTGTATATTCACGTCTTGGTCTCTCACTACCACAACTTGGTCTTTCCATTTCTCGTC
>NZ_CBDLAM010000097.1:0-14692 GCF_965301125.1 Anaerosporobacter sp.
GTAAATACCTATAGGTACAAATGAATGTAATTCTAATGTATTGAAGGGCGATGAATAATTATGGAAAATTGAAGAATATTTGATGTATATTGATAGTAAAATAAATAATATAGGATAAGCTTTAGGGACGAATAATTAAGAAAGGACTGCCATATAGCAGAAGGTGATAGTATGTACAAGATATTGAGTAGCGACCTGAGTGTAAATCAGATTGTTATGATTGGTATCGTTGTTGCTTTTGTTATTACATTTCTAGCATTAAAGCACCCGTTACCCTTTCTACCTAGCGATAAGGGACGAGACTATGCGCTGAATGGAAAACAATCAAAAGGGAAAATTCGAGGAGTCGGGCTCAGTTTTGTAGTATGTTTTGTAGTATGTAGTTATATTTTCTTACCATTTGATCGTGAATTTGTGATTTATTCGATCCTTTTATTTGGAGTTATGTTGAGTGGTTATCTAGATGATGCATCGGATACTCCATGGAATGAATATAAAAAGGGTTTAATTGACTTAATCTTATCCGTAATAACCATACTGACGTTTATTGATTTCAATTCAACTACAATTTACATAGGTACATTGGAATTGGTAGTCCCTAAAGTTTTATATGTACTTCTAGGAATACTCTTGTTTTGGATATCCATTAATGTAACGAACTGTTCTGATGGGGTAGATGGGCTATGCGCAAGTGTTACAAGTGTGGTACTGCTATCTTTTAGCATTATATTTAGCGAGACATTAGGTAAATACGCGATGGCAAGTTTCTTGTTTGTGGCAGTTTTATTGGCATATCTATATTTTAATGCGTACCCTAGTAGTATGTTGATGGGAGACGCTGGTTCAAGGGCATTGGGATATTTCATTGCAATCATTACCATTAAAACAGGACATCCATTTATCTATCTTCTGTTAGCTGGGGTATTTATTATTGATGGTGGTTTGGGTTTGGTTAAGGTATTTCTATTGCGCTTTTTTCGGTTTGGGATTTTGAAGAATACACTAACACCAATACATGACGATGTAAGGAGTAAACATAATTGGTCGGATACGCAAGTGGTTGTACGATTTGTTACCATACAGTTGTTATTGGCAGTTATTGCGTATGTTATAGTCATACAGTGGTATAGTTGAAGGTATGAATTGTAAAGTGAAAATCCATACCTTCAAGTAGTTCATCGTTGAACGGATTATTGCAATGGAAATAGAACCACACATCTGATAGTAATATTTGACATAGTTGTATAAAACAAGTAAAATATATACAATAAACGACACAAAGGAGATCAGATGTGAAAGGAAAAAAGAGGATTTTAGGAGTAGTTTTATTGGTTATTGGAATAGTTTTTTATGTTTATAATGGTATTTTACCGCTTTTTGCAAAATCGCATAGCGCACCTATTGAATTATTGTTTGAAAGTAATATTGATGCTGGGAGGTATGTTAAAGGAGAAGTGCATTTTGCCTATAAAATTCTAGAAGTCAAAAACAGAATAAATTTTATTCCAATAGGAAAAGAGTATTATTATTTGGTTTTTGATGAGGATATTACGGAATGTGTTGTAGTAAGAGCAGATAAGGATTGGTTAGAAAATTTTGATAAAGATGGATTTAGTATTGATGGTGTTGAAGTAAAAGGTGTTTTAAAGAAGCTTAATACAGATACAAGTCACATTGGACTTAAACTAACAAGTACTGCTGAGAATATTGAAGAAGATTCACAGAAATTAAGCGAAAGTGGAATCGATGTAAAGGCTTCAGGTTACTATGTTGACTGTTTATCTGACAAATATGCAGTTTATACGATTGTGTCACTATTTATTATATTGGTTTTGTTTATAGGATTTCCGTTAGCTATAAAGAAATTTATGCATAAAACTTTAATAATTCTAATTTTACTTTTCATATTTGATGCTTTCTTTATTGTTCATATATTAGAAATGATATAATAGAAATAGTACAGCTTTTACATTATATATGTGATCGGTTTCAGAGGTTGTGCTCAAGTAAATAGGGGGTTATCTTTGTCCTTCAAAGATTGGTATATAGCTGTATATCCATCTTTTTTTATTTGTACGTTTCTATAATTCCTAATATGTTTGTGGATAAAGATTAAATTATCATTGCTAGTAGATCTCTACTGAATATCCAAGTATAGAACGATGGCATGTAGGTAAGTCACAATTTTGAATTAGTTACCCATAAGATAATTTTATCTCTTATTAAAATAATCTATGTGATAATGAAAGGGATTACAGCATTTATTAATTTACCTTAGTTGAATTTCCTGAAAAATAAGAAATATTATCAAGAATAATAAAACCACAATAAAGAAATAAACACCGTCAACCCCTTATAAATAAAGGGGTATCCACATTTGTGACCACTCTATAATGTGTACTTAAATAAATACAACTACTATATCTTGTGAAAAAAATAAAATTCTAATTGAAAAAGTATTCGATTGATATTATAATGAGTACTGTAAATTAATTGGAGGAGTGATATAGTATGAAAATTATAAAACGTAATGGTTCAGAGGAAGTATTTGATCTTAATAAAATCGTAGCAGCAGTGATTAAGGCTAGCGATGCAACCTTAAATTCTATGCTCACAAAGGAGCAAATTAGTGAAATTGCTGACTACGTTGAATATAAATGTTTAAAAATGAATCGCACTGTATCTGTAGAAGAGATACAAGATATGGTAGAAAATCAAATTATGTCTACAGGAGCGTTTGACGTTGCTAAATCTTATGTTAGATACCGTTATAAACGTTCGCTTGTTCGTAAAGCCAACACAACAGATAATACAATACTATCACTAATCGAATGTAATAATGAAGAAGTTAAGCAAGAGAATTCAAATAAAAATCCTACTGTAAATAGTGTGCAACGTGATTATATGGCAGGTGAAGTTAGTAAAGATATAACAAGACGTTTACTTCTTCCAGCTGACATTGTGGAAGCAGATATGGAAGGTATTATACATTTTCATGATTCGGATTATTATGCACAACATATGCACAACTGTGATCTGATTAATCTTGAAGATATGCTTCAAAACGGTACGGTAATTAGTGAAACATTAATTGAAAAGCCACATAGTTTTTCAACAGCATGTAATATAGCAACACAAATTATTGCACAAGTAGCAAGTAGCCAATATGGTGGACAAAGTATCAGTTTGGCACATCTTGCACCATTTGTTCAGATTTCTCGTGAGAAGATTCGTAGGGACTTACTTGAAGAGGTGGAACTATTAGGATCAGAAGCATCAGAAGAAATAATCAGCGATTTAGTAGAGAAACGATTAAGAAAAGAGATTAACAAAGGTGTACAAACAATTCAATATCAAGTAGTTACACTTATGACTACAAATGGACAGGCACCATTTTTGACTGTATTCATGTATTTGAATGAAGCAAAGAATGAAGAGGAAAAGAAAGACCTTGCGTTAATAATAGAAGAAACATTAAAACAAAGATATCAAGGTGTTAAGAATGAAGCAGGGGTATGGGTAACTCCAGCATTCCCTAAATTAATTTATGTTCTTGAAGAGGATAATATCAAGGAAGACACCAAATACTATTACTTGACAGAGTTAGCTGCCAAATGTACAACTAAGAGATTAGTTCCTGATTACATCTCTGAAAAGAAGATGAAAGAATTAAAAGAAGGAAATTGTTTCCCTGTTATGGGTTGTAGAAGTGCATTAAGCCCATGGAAAGATGAGAATGGAAATTACAAGTTCTATGGCCGTTTTAACCAAGGAGTTGTAACAATCAATCTTGTTGATGTAGCATTATCATCAGGTCGTGATATGGACAAGTTCTGGAAGATTTTTGATGAGCGTCTAGACTTATGTTACCGTGGACTTATGTGCCGTCATAACCGTTTAAAAGGAACTTCATCTGATGCGGCACCAATTTTATGGCAGAACGGAGCGTTAGCTCGTCTCAAGAAAGGTGAAAAAATAGATAAGTTATTATACGGCGGATATTCTACGATTTCACTTGGATACGCTGGTTTATATGAATGTGTGAAATATATGACAGGAGAATCACATACGAATCCTGAAGCTACACCATTTGCAATTGCTGTGATGCAATATATGAACGATGCTTGTAATAAGTGGAAAGAAGAGACGAATATTGCATTCAGTACCTATGGTTCACCGATTGAAAGTACAACATATAAGTTTGCGAAATGTTTACAAAAACGTTTTGGTATCATTGAAGGTGTGACTGATAAGAGTTATATAACAAACAGTTACCATGTAAATGTAACGGAACCGATTGATGCATTCTCAAAACTACAATTTGAAGCAAAATTCCAAGCATTATCATCAGGTGGTGCGGTAAGTTATGTAGAAGTACCAAATATGGAAAACAACATTCCTGCTGTTTTAGAAGTTATCAGATTTATCTATGATAACATTATGTATGCAGAATTAAACACGAAGAGTGATTTTTGCCAAGAATGTGGATTTAGTGGAGAAATTCAAATTGTCAATGAAGAAGGTGGCAAGCTAGTTTGGGAGTGTCCAAATTGTGGTAACCGCAACCAAGATACCCTTAATGTTGCACGTAGAACCTGTGGATATATCGGAACGCAATTCTGGAACCAAGGAAGAACACAGGAGATTAAAGAAAGGGTGCTTCATTTATAGATGAATTATGGTGAAATTAAAAAGTATGATATAGCTAACGGAGAAGGAGTTAGAGTTTCTTTATTCGTATCGGGTTGTACCCATCATTGTAAAGGTTGTTTTAATCATGAGACATGGGATTTTACATTTGGAAAGAAATTTACAGTAGATACAGAGAAAGAGATTTTAGAAGCCCTTGATCATTCGTTCATTAATGGACTTTCCCTTCTTGGTGGTGAGCCGTTTGAACGTCAAAATCAAGAAGCACTTTTACCATTCTTGCACAAAGTAAGAGAGAAATTTCCGCAGAAGAATATATGGTGTTATACGGGATATGTATTTGAAGATGAATTACTCAGTGAAAGTAGGGCACGATGTGAATATACCGATGAGATGTTAAGCTTAATTGATGTCCTAGTAGATGGGGAATTCATAGAAGAACGAAAGGATATTACATTAGCATTCCGTGGTTCATCGAATCAAAGAATTATTGACGTAAAAGAGTCTCTAAAACAAAACCAGACGATCTTATGGAAATTAAAATAAAAATATAAATAATATCGCACGAACTTACGAGGTAATATGGGGTTCGTGCGATATTTTTGGTAAGAAATAAAAAGAGTAAGATACAAAAGAGTAAGAAACAAATAGAGTAGTAAAGTGATTAAAGGTATAGGAAAATAAAATGAAATATGAATTAAGACTAGAAGATGTGACAAAAAGACATGAAGGGCTAACTATTGTTGAAAACATGAGTTTAGCAGTAAAAAAATCAACGGTAATAGGTATAGTTGGATCAACGTACGAAAAGGCATCTATGTTTATGCAGCTATTAGCGGGCGAGATAGTGCCGTGCCAAGGTGAAATATATTATCAAGACGAAAATCTCTCAAAGTATGGCCAGGTGCCAGGTTATGTTGGAGTTTATATATCAGACATAGGCTTTCTTACAGAATATACAGGGTATAAAAATCTGAAGTACATTGCAGGAATGAATGAAAAGGCTGGAGAAGAAGATATACACAAGGCAATGACCTTGGTTGGTTTATCGCCAACAAATAATCGAAAGGTTTTACAATATTCAAGCCGTATGCGACAAAAGCTTAGTATCGCGCAAGCGATTATGGAAGGACAGAAGATGTTATTAATTGATGCAGGAGTTTTTACTACTATCAACAAAGAAAACCATACAGAAATTCGAAAAATTTTATCGAAGTTAAAGAAGCTTGGTTATACAATGGGAATTGCCAGTGAGAAAGAAGAGTACATTAAGAAGATATGCGATCAGATTATTCATATCTAATATCAAAAGTCTAAATTATGCATATTTTGTAGTATGTATGTGGATAAACAGTATACTAATTAGGTATTCAATATAAGAAGAGGTTACTATATTTTTTAAGTATAAATATATACTTAAAATTAATTGCCATTTACAGATACATGTTATATCATATAGATAAATAGTAGCAAGGGACGTAACAGACGATGAAGACTGATTGGTTTCTAAGTAAAAGTACAGGAAGGAGCGAGTAGAATAACGCTCCAAATCACAACAAGGGGGCTTCTGAATGAAAGAACGAACAAAAATTAGAGTACAAAAAAACAATCTAACAATTCGAAGTGCAGAGGGTTCGGATGCAGAATTATTAACAACATGGTGGAATGATGGTGCAGTAATGTCACATGCGGGATTTCCGAATGGCTTAAATCAGAGTTTAGAAGAGACCATTGAGCTAATTAGTAATAATGAGCGGAAACTTTCGCAAATCTGTATTATTGAAGTTGACGGTATCCGAATTGGTGAGATGAGTTACGATATCGGTAATAGAGTTGCTGAAATCGGAATTAAAATATGCGATGATTCTTATAAAAATCAAAATTTAGGGACGAAATTTATTGAAATGCTAGTAGAGTATTTATTCACCAATGAAGCACTTAATTATGCAGTTCCTATTGATAAGATTATACTTGATACCAATCAAAAGAATGAACATGCAAAACATGTATATGAAAAAGTAGGATTTTTAAAGATACGTGTGAACGAAGATGCATGGAAAGATCAGATTGGACAGTTGCAATCCAGTGTTGATTACGAGATGTCAAGAGAGAGATATCTCTTAAGTAGCCAGAAATGGTCATAGATTTAAAGAGAAAATGGAATTAGTAGTAATAGAGTTTTATATAGAATATGGCTTCCTATTATAGTGGAGCCATTCTTTTATTCGAATTCATATCTTATGTGACTTAATCACAGAAAGAATATCCATTATGGTGTAAAATACTCATATTAATAAATATGAATGTGAAATGGAGGAAATAATTATGGCTAAAGTTCTTAATACAAGTAGTTTTGATGAAAAAATAAAAAAAGATGGCGTTGCTGTCGTAGATTTCTTTGCAACTTGGTGTGGCCCATGTAAGATGTTAGCACCAGTATTCGAAGAAGTAGGCAGTGAACTTAGTGATAAAGCAGGATTTTATAAAGTAGATATAGATGAGAGTTTAGAAATAGCAAATGAATACGGAATTCAATCAGTACCAACCATGTTAGTATTTAAAGATGGTGAAGTAGTTGAAAAATCAGTAGGCTATGTTCCAAAAGCAAATATTTTGTCTATGGTAGAGCCACATTTATAAGAGTATATATAAAATTTATAAGAGTATAAATAAGTAAAGACGGCTGTCGCACTTACAATTGAAAGATTGTGAGTGAGGCAGCTTTTTTGTTAGAATTTCTTAAGAAATTATAGCGTTTGAATGTTAGTTTTATGGATTATTATTTATTACATAACAGGGGAGGTAAGCAATAGGGAGGTGAGAAGTCTAGTGTTTTGCTGTATTTATATACGAAGGCACTTGTATATTGATACATACTATACTAACATATAAGATAGGAAGAAAAATCTGGAAGATAGAACTGACAGCTTATGAGGAAGGAGTATGAAAATAGTATGTATCAGATATTAGTAGTTGAAGATGATAAAGAAATCTTAGAGGGAATTAGTATATATCTAAGAAATCAGGGGTACAAGGTATTTGGAGCTTCAAATGGTTTTGAGGGCTTAGATGTATTAGAACGTGAAAAGGTACATTTAGCAATAGTTGATATTATGATGCCAAAGATGGACGGTATTACAATGACGATGAAATTAAGAGAGAAGTTTGATTTTCCAGTAATTATGCTATCAGCTAAGTCAGAAGATATGGACAAAGTGACAGGCTTGAATATTGGAGCAGACGATTATGTGACAAAACCATTTGTTCCAATGGAGTTATTAGCTCGGATAAATTCTCAATTAAGAAGATACGCAAAATATCTTAAAGTAGTAGAAGATACACAGGAAAGAAATATGTATACAATTGGAGGACTTGAATTAGACGAGGATATGGTGGAAGTAAGGGTTGATGAAAAACCGGTAAAATTAACACCACTGGAATTTAAAATCCTACAGTTATTAATAAAAAGCCCTGGGAGAGTTTTTTCACCGGAAGAAATATATGAAAGAGTATGGAATGAAAAAGCCATTACGACTGATACCATCATGGTTCATATAAGAAGAATTCGTGAAAAAATTGAGATTAACCCAAGGGAACCAAAATATTTAAAGGTGGTATGGGGAATTGGATATAAAATCGAAAAGCAGTAGAATTTTTGGAAGTATTATATTAGCGTGTATCGTGATTATTGTAGCTGCGAGAGTTGTCGCAACCTATGATTATTTTTGGAAGGTAGTTGATAGTAAAGTAGAGAGTCCGTATAAGTCGGATTGGTTTACAGAATATCTCACTGAGAATGTATATTCACTTTATGTCGATGTAGCAGAAGAAAGAGCAGGTAAGGAGTTAAAACCTTCGGATGTTTATCTAAATATTGTGGAAGAAGAAAAAGAAACAGATAATATTGATATTGAAGATTCTGAAGAAACAGAAATAACAACTCAAAAAGATTCTGTTAAAATTGAGTTGAATGACTGGTTAGATGATCTAAAGAATCGTACTAAGGAAAACCATAATCTAAAATATCAAGTTGCAGATAATACTTCAGGGGAAGTAGTTACTTCTTATGATTGGACATTTAGTGAAGATACAAAAGATGAGTATGATTCATATATTACCCTTGTGTTTGACAAACGTGGGGAAATCAGTATTAAATATGCTTATAATATCGATACACAATTTTTGATTGATCGATTGAGAAGCTTTGTCTCACAATATGAGTACTCGGATTCGGGTGTTTCTTATTCGATTGAGCCAATTGTAGATACCACATTCCATTATGCTGTACCAAAAGAATTACAACCGTATGATACAGTCTATTGGCATCAAGAATGGAAAAATGAAAATGTGTTTTATACGAATTCAGGATTTCCATTTGTAATACTTGGTGCAACTTTATTTATAATGATTATAGCCTTATTATTATCGAGCAAGAAACTATTTAAACTAGGAGCAGGGATTACTTCAAAGATACCATTTGAAATAGTAGCTACAGCTGGGGTATTGGATTTGCACTTCGCAATTTGCATGTCTGAAGTTATTTATAAGACGCATACAGGAGAAATGGCAAAAGATTTAATTAGCATTGGAATTTCTGATAAATTAATACCACTCATTCATATTGGAGCGTGGTCAATTATTTTAGGTGTAGTAGCAATTATAACATTATCAATGAAACAACTTTTGGTTAAAGGATTACTAGAGTATTGTTCAGAAAATGTAATTGTTACTAGAATAATCAGATGGTGTTATAAGAAAATAAAGCGGTTCGTTAATAAGATGACAGAGATTAATGTGGATGATACGGTGAACAAAAACCTATTTAAAATACTCAGTATTAATTTAATCGTACTTACCCTGTTATGTAGTATTTGGTTTTTTGGAATTGCTGGTCTAATTATATATACAATTGTTATGTTCTTCTTCTTACAGAAAAAAATGAATCAATTAAAAGATGACTACGATCGCATTTTAGAAATTACAGATTCTTTAGCAAAAGGAAAGCTGAATGTAACAGAGGAACGTGATTTAGGCCTATTCGAACCGATTAAGACGAACTTAACTATGATTCAAGGTGGATTTAAGAAAGCTGTTGAAGAAGAGTTAAAGAGTCAGAATATGAAAACAGAATTAATTTCTAATGTATCACATGATCTAAAGACACCACTAACAGCAATTATAACTTATGTGAATTTATTAAAGAATGATGAAATTACAGAAGAAGAGAGAAAATCGTATATTGAGACATTAGATAAGAAATCGGAGCGTTTAAAACAATTAATAGAAGATTTGTTTGAAGTAAGTAAAGCAAATAGTGGGAATCTAGAAGTGAATTTAGATACTGTAGAAGTCCTTTCTTTGATTAGACAAGTGGAATTAGAACTTGCAGAAAAGTTAGAAGAGGTAGGTATTGAATTAAGTATTCGCTCTAATCAGGAGAAGGTATATCTAGAACTAGATGGACAAAAGAGTTGTCGTATATTTGAGAATTTATTTGGAAATCTAGTCAAATATGCTATGCCAAATCGTAAAGCCTATGTTGATGTTATTGTGAATGACGCTGGTACTCAAATCGAAGTAAAGAACATGTCAAAAGAAGAATTAGACTTTGATACAAGTGAGCTTACTGAGAGGTTTGTAAGAGGTGACAAATCAAGAAATTCCGAAGGTTCTGGATTAGGTTTAGCAATTGTTAAGAGTTTAGTTGAACTTCAAGGTGGAGAGTTCCAGATTGTAGCAGACGGAGATTTGTTTAAAGCAATTATTAGGTTTGAAAATAAGTAAAAACAAACATTACTGTAGAAAGATGGCTCCATATTAGAGTGAAGCCATCTTTTAAGTATTGCATTTTATCATGGCAATAGTTAAGTTAAAGTCTTATTCAAGATAATCATCAACGATGCTGCCTGGTATGGGTTAGAGCGTGAGGATTATTATTTACATATTCAAAGGGAAGAGTAATACACATCAATAACTTGTCATATATTAAATTAATTTGCATATATAAGTATATTTACAGACAAAATTAATATATTTATAAAAAGATATTTTAAAGGTATTGGCGTGAAGAAAAATTATAAACCTCTTATTGTGCTTGCTATTGTTTATGTAATGCTGTATTTTGTGGGAGCAGGAGCAGGAAAAGTTGTTAGTACTTTGAGCAATAAAAAGCAATCAGTTCAATCTGGAAGTGAGAACTGGGGACTTGGTTTCTCTACGGAAGGGCAACCACCCACAGGCAATGCAACGTCTGATGAATTGAAAAAATACGATACCTACTTTATGGGCAGTGGTAAAGACAAGGTAATCTACTTAACATTTGATTGTGGGTATGAGAATGGAAATACAACAGCAATTCTTGATGCGTTAAAGAAGCATAAGGTATCAGCTACATTTTTTGTAGTAGGACATTTTCTAGAGACAGCTCCAGATTTAGTGAAACGTATGGTAGAAGAAGGGCATACGGTTGGAAATCATACCTATCATCATAGGGATATGGGAGCAATTTCTGAAAAATCCGAATTTGAAAAAGAGATGGTTGATGTAGAAAAACTGTTTGAAGAGATAACAGGTCAGAAGTTATCGAAATATTACCGTCCGCCACAAGGTAAATATAGCACGGAGAATCTAAAGATGGCGCAGGAGCTTGGATACAAGACTTTCTTTTGGAGTCTAGCTTATGTCGATTGGAATGTTGACAGTCAACCAACGAAAGAAGAAGCATTTAATAAGTTACTAAAACGTATCCATCCAGGTGCAATTGTGTTATTACATAGTACATCAAAGACCAATGGTGAGATTTTAGATGAATTATTAACTAAGTGGGAAGAGATGGGTTATACTTTTAAAACGTTAGCAGAGATAGATTAATAGAATTAACCGTAATGGGAGAAATCCTATTACGGTTTTTACACTGTTGCATAATCATGGATAATTATGTGAAATAAAGAATGTAACATTTACATAAATAAAAATACATATTTTCTATGAAGGGTGAAAGCTACATAATGAAATGCTGGAATAAAAAAATAAATATATTGACATATTGTGGATCTTAAGGCAAACTAGTAAAAATAACTATTTTTGTTATAATCGTAACTAATTTGTATAACAAAAGAAGGAGACGATAATATGTACGAAATGAAAGATGAATATCTTACTGGTATTGAGAGCATTGACAATGAACATCGAGTACTTTTTGAAATAGCAGAAGAGACATATCAACTTAGGAATAATCAGTTTATTCCAGATAAATATGATAATCTAAGAGTACTTCTACATAAACTGAAAGATTATACAATTATGCATTTTGACAATGAAGAAAAATATATGGAGAGCATTAATTATAAAAAAATGTTTACTCAAAAAATTGAACATCAAGAATTTAGAGAAAAGCTAGAATCTTACGATATTGATGGGATTGATGAGGATACGAATTATGTAATAGATGATATTCTAGATTATCTTACAAAATGGCTAGTTGAACATATAGTAGAGAATGATAAACGTATTGCAGAGTAGTCAATATGAAAAAGGCATACTAAAATTAGTATGCCTTTTTTTGGATATACATTAATTGTAACATTGACAAAAAATTATTAAAGTTCTATAATTGATAATAAATAATAATTACTATTATTAATTCGTGCCAATAAAAGGAGATAAATCTATGGAAAAAATAGTTGTTGTTGGAGCAAACCATGCAGGTACGGCTGCGATTAATACGATCCTTGATAACTACAAGGATAAGGAAGTAACTACATTTGATGCAAATAGTAATATCAGTTTTCTAGGCTGTGGTATGGCTCTATGGATTGGAAAACAGATTGGAGGGCCATCGGGTCTGTTTTATTCAGACAAAGAAAAGCTAGAAGCTAAGGGTGCCAAAGTTTATATGGAAACTCCTGTTGATTCTATTGATTATGATCAAAAGATTGTATATGCAACTGGTAAAAATGGCGAGAAATATGAGAAAGAATATGATAAACTAATACTTGCAACAGGTTCCCTTCCAATTGTACCTCCTATTAAAGGCAGTGACTTAGAGAACGTTCAAATGGTTAAACTATACCAAAATGCAAGTGAGGTAATTGAGAAACTAGAGAGCGGAAAAGTTAAGAATGTAGTTGTAGTAGGTGCAGGTTATATTGGTGTAGAGCTTGCTGAAGCTTTCAAGCGTAATGGCAATGAAGTAACATTAGTAGATATGGCAGATACTTGTCTTAGTGGATATTATGATAAAGAATTCACAGATCGTATGGTAGGACGTCTTGAAGAGAATGGAATACGTCTTGCATTTGGCCAATCAGTTAAAGAAATCAAAGGTACAACTAAGGTTGAATCTGTTGTAACTGATAAAGAAGAAATTAAAGCTGATATGGTAGTGCTATGTATTGGATTTAAGCCCAACACAACTTTAGGAAACGGAACACTAGAAACATTTAAAAATGGTGCATTCTTAGTAAATGGAAAACAAGAAACAAGCATCAAAGATGTATATGCAATCGGTGACTGTGCAACAGTATATGATAATGCAACTAGTGATACCAACTATATAGCCTTAGCATCAAATGCAGTACGTTCAGGAATTATTGCTGCACATAATGCATGTGGAACTGATATTGCAACAGAAGGTGTACAAGGAACGAATGGTATTAGCATCTTTGGTTTTAATATGCTATCAACAGGATTAACTCTTACGAGAGCAAAGGCGCTAGGAATCAATGCGGAAGCAACAGATTTTGAAGACTGGCAAAAACCTTTATTTATTGAGCACGATAATTTTCAAGTTAAACTTAGAATTGTATATGATAAGGAATCAAGAGTAATCCTTGGGGCGCAGATGTGTTCTGATCATGATATCTCCTTAGCAATTCATTTCTTCAGTTTAGCAGTACAAGAAAAAGTAACAATTGATAAGTTAAAAGTATTTGATGCATTTTTCTTACCACATTTTAATCAACCATATAATTATATTACTATGGCAGCATTACAAGCAAAATAGTGAGGAATAAAAAATGATTTTTTTAGAATATCCAAGATGTACAACATGTAAAAAAGCAAAGAAATGGTTAGAGGAGCACGAAGTTTCATTTACAGATCGTAATATCAAACTTGAAAATCCAACAGCCGAGGAATTGAAAGAATGGTATACACGAGGTAACTTACCTCTTAAAAAATTCTTTAATACAAGTGGAATTCTATATAAAGAGATGGCACTAAAAGATAAGTTAGCAACAATGACAGAAGAGGAACAGCTAACGTTATTAGCAACAGATGGTATGTTAGTAAAACGTCCCCTTATTATAGCAGAAGATTTTGTATTAGTTGGATTTAAAGAACAAGAATGGGAAGAAAAACTCCTCTAATACCCTTATAGATTATTCTAATATAGGAGAATATAACGATATGTTGTTGTATTCGACTATAAAGGAGTAATGGTTATGAAGAAAAAAACGATCCTGTTAACATTAATCATATCTGTTATTGTAGTGTTTACTGGTTGTACTTCTGGTAATCACCAAGGAGATACTAATACTCCAGCAATTGATACTCCTGGTAATAAAGAGCTAACCGATTTAGAGAAGGTGGAACAATATATATCTAGAATTGGAGGCTCAGATATAGGAATAGTGAATGTCTTAGGTGAAGGTGTTAAAACTGTTGATGAGAAGAATAATGCTGTCACACTAAGAAGATATCAAACTACTTTGTTTGGAGAATCACTATCAATGATTACTTCTTTGGAAGATGGTAATATAACGGATATGTCAATCACACCAAAGTCTGGAACCTACGATGATTGGTTTAACAGAATTTCTGGAACATTAGGAAAACCTGATGAGACAATTGAAGCGTACCAAAATCAAAATGAAGAAGTACGAGCAAGTGCTTGGAATCTAGATGAAGGAAGTCTTACATTACAATCGGCTTGTGGAACTGTGTTGTTAAAAGTAAATGGGACAATGAAAAAATGAGGCAATGCCTCAATGTCATTTAGTTAGTTAATTAAGTTCTAACACCAAGAACGATTTTAGATAGT
>NZ_CBDLAM010000098.1:0-14611 GCF_965301125.1 Anaerosporobacter sp.
ACTTTAATTAATCTTTTTTAGCAAAGTATTAGCTAATTATTTATTAATTTAGTGTAGATAATAACATATTTTTAATCTCTAAACAATAGTATCAATTGATATTTTATTAAAAAAGACAACTTTTTTTTAATTGTCTTCCATATGCAAACATATATGTTCACAAAATGGAATCCAGAAAAGTTGTCTTTTTATATAAATTATTTGATTTTTATTAAGCTAGCAAACCCTGTACATATTCATATATTTTTTCACCAGCCTTATCACCATACTGTGCAATAATCTTAACAATCGCACTACCGATGATTGCTCCGTCTGCTTCTTTAAAATATTCCCTAACTTGCTCTTTGGTATGTATCCCAAATCCGATTGCAACTGGTGTATCTGTAACCTTTCGAATACTCATTACAATATCCTCTACATTTGTCTTAATATCGCTTCTAACACCAGTAACCCCCATAGAAGAAACAACATAGATAAATCCCCTTGCTTCTTTTGCTATCATCTCTATTCTACTTGCAGAAGTTGGTGCAATTAATGAAATCAAATCCACATTATACTGCGCTGCTACCTCTGCTATCTCTCCTTTTTCCTCATATGGCATATCTGGTATAATTAATCCATCAATACCAACCTCTTTACACTTCTTACAGAAACGTTCCGTACCATATTTAAAAATAGGATTCAAATAGGTTAGAAACACCAATGGTATTTCTGTCTTTGTTCGAAGAGATGCTACCATATCAAATACTTTATCTGTAGTACACCCAGCACTTAAGGCACGAATATTCGCTTCTTGGATAACTGGTCCTTCCGCGATTGGATCAGAAAAAGGGATCCCGATTTCGACTAACGCTGCTCCTGCCTTTTCCATTTGTAATACGAATTCCTCTGTCTTGTTAAGACTTGGATCACCCGCTGTTACAAATCCGATGAATGCTTTTTGATTCTCAAATGCGTTCTTAATTCTACTCATGTAAATCAACCCCCCTATATCTTGCAATCGCTGCTACATCCTTATCTCCTCTGCCTGATAAGCAACAGATAATAATCTGATCTTTTGACATGGTAGGTGCAATTTTCATTAGATGCGCTACCGCGTGACAACTCTCGATTGCTGCAATAATTCCTTCTTGTTTTGCAATATATTCAAAAGCATTTACTGCTTCCTCATCGGTAACAGGAACATAGGAAGCTCTACCGAGATCATGTAGATATGCATGTTCTGGTCCAATTCCAGGGTAATCAAGTCCTGCCGATATGGAATATACAGGTGCAATCTGACCATATTCATCTTGACAGAAGTAGGATTTCATGCCATGGAAGATTCCCTCTGAACCAACAGCGATGGTTGCTGCTGTTTCATTGGTATGAATTCCATGCCCTGCTGCTTCACAACCAATTAACTTAACCGATTCATCGTTAATAAAATTATAAAACATGCCCATGGAGTTACTTCCACCGCCACAACAAGCCATAACCACATCAGGAAGTTTTCCTTCTACTTCTATGATCTGTGCTCTAGCTTCCTTACTAATTACACTCTGAAAATCTCTTACCATTGTAGGAAATGGGTGAGGTCCCATAACAGAGCCAAGCACGTACAAGGTATCATCTACTCTTTTCGTCCATTCTCTCATACAATCATTGACAGCATCTTTGAGTGTCATGGTTCCTGATGTAACAGGATTCACTTTGGCTCCAAGTAGTTCCATACGATACACATTAAGTGCCTGGCGAATGGTATCCTCTTTTCCCATGAAGATCTCACATTCCAGACCAAGCAAAGCCGCTGCTGTTGCTGTAGCTACCCCATGTTGCCCAGCACCAGTCTCTGCAATCAATCTTGTCTTTCCCATCTTCTTCGCAAGCAGTGCCTGACCAAGAACATTATTAATCTTATGGGATCCCGTGTGATTTAAATCTTCTCTTTTAAAATAAATCTTGGCTCCACCTAAATCCTTTGTCATCTTATCTGCATAATACAATAGAGATGGTCTACCAGCATATTCATTTAATAACTCCGTTAATTCTGTGTTAAATCCTTCATCCTTCTTACAAGATTCGTACACTTCTTCAATTTTAATTAATTCATTCATTAGGGTTTCTGGAACATATTGTCCCCCATGAATACCAAATCTTCCTTTACTCATATTGTCATTCCTCCATATACCATTTATAATCTCTAGGCAATTCGAATCTTCTCTACGAACCTTTTAATTTTCATCTCATCTTTATATCCATCTGTTTCTAATCCACTACTAGCATCTACTGCATATGGCTTTACATACTCTATTGCTTGTAACACATTTGACTCATTAATACCACCTGCTAAGAAAAATGGCTTATTCATCTTCTTAATCATACTCCAATCGAATGTCTTTCCATTCCCGCCTTCACACTCCACCGAAAATGTATCTAATAAGATATAATCACAATCGTATAAATTGGCTCTTTCAATATCCGCTAATTCCTTTACTCTCACTGCTTTAATGATACCTCTTTCCCTATCTGGAGTCGAAACGATATCTTTCTTGCTTATGAGAGCACGTAACTTAGCAATATATTCATCATCCTCATCTCCATGAAGTTGAGCACATTGAATAATATCTCTATTAACTAAGTCTGCCACCCACTCCACTGGTTGATTGACGAATACCCCCACTGGAATAATCCCTGGCGCCAGTGCATTCTTTAATTTCTCGGCCAACTCTTTCGTAACTTGCCTCTTGCTCTTAGCAAATACAAAACCAACATAGTCAGGTTTATAGTTATTCACATACTTAACATCTTCCAAACGACGTAATCCACAAATCTTGATTTTCGTTGTTGACATAACATCACCCCCTGCTACTTTGAATCAATTTCTCTAACTGTTCTCTACGATTGGTTGCTGTCATCATGGTTTCTCCAATTAACACTCCATCAACACCATTAGCCACCAATTCTTTAATATCTTCTTCCGTCTTAATACCACTTTCCGATACAAACAGAATCTCTTTCGGTACCAGAGAACGTAGACGAATACTGTTATGAATATCTACTTTGAAGGTTTTTAAATCTCTATTATTAACCCCAATAATTCTTGCTCCTGCTTTCAATGCTCTCTTTACTTCTTCTTCATCATGAGCCTCTACTAAGGAAGTCATATGAAGAGAATCCGCTAATTCTCTATATGTACATAATTGTTCGTCATCTAATATGGCGCAGATTAATAAGATTGCACTTGCTCCAATGGTTTTTGCTTCATAGATCTGATACTCATCTACCGTAAAATCTTTTCTTAATGCCGGTATGGATACCTCCATAGTAATCTCCCTTAGATATTTATCGTCACCCTGAAAATAATATGGCTCTGTTAATATAGATATTGCACTCGCTCCTGCTGCCTCATAATCTTTGGCAATATCAAGATAAGGGAATTCTTCTGCTATTACCCCCTTTGATGGGGAAGCCTTCTTTGCCTCGCATATAAAGGACAATCCTTCTCTTGCAATTGCTTCTTCAAACGGTGAACGATATACTTCTCCATCGGTATGACAAACGACTTCACTTTTCATACAAGCAATTGCCCTTTGTTTTATTTCTTCTAACGAAACTTTCTTTTTTTGAGACTCTACACGAATTTTCGTCTTCTCTGCAATTTCCTCTAATATGTTCATTTGCATTTCCTCCTAATACAAATTCAGATCTTTTTATTCCTACTCTCCCTGGCTCATAGCTATGAACAGATCTAACTGTGCTTTTGCCGCACCACTTGCAATTGTTTTTCTCGCAATTTGAATTGCTTCTTCCATAGTTATATCATCGGATGCTACATAAATTGCTGCTCCCGCATTAAGTATAACTGCATCAGTCTTAGACCCTTGCATACCATTTAAGATATCCATTGCAATTCTTGCATTCTCCTTAGGCTCCCCTCCTACTAAATCTGCCTTCTCACAACGGCTAAACCCAAACTGTTCTGGGGTAATTTCATAATTTTTGAATGTATCATTCTTGAATTCGCATACTTTCGTTGGTGCACTCATCGAGATTTCATCTATACTATCCTCTCCATATACAACCATCGCTTTCTTAACACCAAGATTGTGTAAAACATGAGCAAGTGGTTCCACTAAATCTTCGCTATATACACCTAACAATTGCATACTAGCACCCGCTGGATTCGCTAATGGCCCAAGTACATTGAACAAAGTTCGTATCCCCATCTCTTTTCTTACTGGGCCAACAAAACGCATTGCTGTATGATATTTCTGTGCGAACAAGAAACAGATGTTAATCTCTTTTAGAAGCTTTGCACTCTTCTCTGGTTCAATGTCAATTTTTACTCCAAGTGCTTCTAGACAATCCGCTGTACCGCATTTACTGGAAGCAGCACGATTTCCATGCTTTGCTACTGGTATTCCCGTTGCTGATACTACAAGGGAAGCCATAGTAGATATATTAAATGTATTAGATCCATCACCGCCCGTTCCTACGATTTCTAATACATCCATATCGTTTAAGAATCTCTCACAGTGCTTTCTCATAACCCTTGCCGCTGCTGTGATTTCATCTATGGTTTCACCCTTCATTGCCATAGCAGTTAAGAAGGCTGACTTTTGAGCATCTGTTGCTTGATTGGTCATAATCTCATTCATGACTGCTTCTGTCATATCCTGTGTAAGATTTTCTCTTTTACTTATAATTGCAATTGCTTCTTTAATCATATAAAATCCCCTTTCTATGCCTTATTGTTCTAATTACAAAATTCGTTATGTTCCTCAATCTTATTATCTTGTAGGCTAAACATAAAACGCACTATGCACTTAGAAAATTCTTTATCATCTGATACCCATCTGGAGTCAATATAGATTCTGGATGAAACTGTAATCCGTACACTTCATAATCTCTATGTTTTACCGCCATAATCTCGTCTTCGTCACTCTTGGCTGTTACTACTAATTCATCTGGTATAGTATTTGCTATTGCAACTAAGGAATGATACCTTGCAACTTTAATTCGATCTGCTAATCCTCTAAAAATCTTACTATCTGCATCAACTTGCACTTGAGATTGCTTTCCATGCATCAGTGCATTGGCATAAGAAACTGTTGCTCCGAATTCTTGACAAATTGCTTGGTGTCCTAGGCATACACCAATGATTGGTACTTTTCCTGCAAAGTAACGTATTGCCTTCCTACATACACCAGCATCTTCTGGTCTTCCTGGGCCAGGAGAAATTATAATATGGGAAGGATTCATTGCTTCGATTTCTTCCACAGTTTTCTCATCATTTCTTATTACGGTTATATCTCCGTTCATGGTTCCTATAAGCTGATACAAGTTATAGGAAAAACTATCATAGTTATCAATTAATACAATCATATTCTCCCTCCATTCTACAATTCTTCTTGACCGTTCTTAACTGCATCCATTACTGCTTTCGCCTTGTTAATACTCTCCTGATATTCTTTATCAGGTACACTATCTGCTACTATTCCAGCTCCAGAACGTACAAATACCTTTCCGTTCTTCTTATAGGCAGTTCGGATTGCAATACAAGTATCCATATTTCCAGTGAAATCTATATATCCAATTGCCCCTCCATAGATACCTCGCTTATTATTCTCTAATTCGTTAATTATCTCCATTGCTCGAATCTTCGGCGCCCCCGACAAGGTTCCCGCTGGTAACACAGCATCAATTGCATCAAGACTACATTGATTTTTTCTTATGGTTGAAGCCACTGTAGATCCGATATGCATAACGTGCGAAAATCTTTGAATCTCCATATATTTCTCGACTTTAACACTACCAAACTCACTAATCTTACCTAAATCGTTACGACCTAGGTCAACTAGCATATTGTGTTCTGCAAGTTCCTTCTCATCTTCCAGTAACTCTTTCTCTAGTGCCTCATCTTCCTCTTTATCCTTTCCTCTTGGTCTCGTACCCGCCAAAGGAAATGTATGCAATGTTCCGTTTTCTAATTTCACTAAAGTCTCTGGTGAAGCCCCTGCCACTTCCATATCATCACTGCTAAAGTAAAACATATATGGGGAAGGATTCGTGGTTCGAAGTAGCCTATAGACATTCAACAAACTTCCTTCATACTGTGCTTCTAAGCGGTTCGATAATACCACTTGGAAAATGTCTCCTTCATAGATATATCTCTTTGCCTTTGTAACCATTTCACAATACTCTTTTTCAGAAAATAGTGGTGTGAATTCAGAAGTAAGTTTACCTGGACTCTCTATCAACTGATCCCCATACTGGATTAGTTGAATCATTTCATTAATCTCATTAATACAACGGTCATACTCTTTATCCAAATCCTCTGTTCTTGCATTGGCAATCACAAAAATCTTCTGTTTTACATTATCAAAGGCAATCACCTTATCGAATAGCATCAAATCAACATCTCTAAAATTCTCTTCATCATTGGCAGTTAACTTCAATTTCGGTTCCTTGTATTTTGCATAATCATAAGCAAAATACCCAACTAATCCACCTGTAAATGTTGGCATTCCAGCAATCTTAGGACTGGTATATTGTTGTAAGATTTCTTTGATACATTCTCCTGGATTTCCTTCCACCTGGCTAACATCTTTACCTTTTTTAAACGTTACCACTCCATCAACGCAACTAACTTCCATCTTAGGATCATAACCAAGATACGTATATCTGCCCCAGATTTCTTGATTCTCAACGCTCTCTAATAAGTAACAATGGCGACTTACTTTTTTGAGAGCCCTAAGCACCTCTATTGGAGTACGAATATCGGATAAGATTTCGGTATAGATCGGTACAACTTGGTAGCCTTTTGCAATTTGCTTTGCTTCTACTAATGTGATCATGGTATTCCTCCCTTTCATTACATGTCTGTTATTTCCGCTCGGAGTCGTAATATTATAAATAGGTATAAAAAAACGCCCCTGACTATTGCTTAAAGCAATAGTCAAGGACGGTCATAATTATACTTATACCGCGGTGCCACCTTGATTTATGGTTTCCCACACTCTCTGCGAAATACTATCATATTTCCGGCAACTTACGTATGCCCTCACGTCATGGAATACTCGCAGTTTTTACAAACTACTTTGACCATGCCCTCAGTGGTCCATTTAATGAACTGCATCTCTGTAAGGTTCTCACCCTCCCTCACTCTCTGTAAGCGCATATTTCATTTTTATCTCCACCTCAACGGTTTTAATATATTAAATTGTTTTGAATTGGTAATTTAATACTATTATACTCAAGTATGATAATATGTCAATTACTTTTCTCATTTTTTAATTTATTAAAGTAAAGAATTAATTTTATAAAGTTTTTCCGTTCGTACATTTTTACTTTTAAGCACAAAATACTTCAATTGCTTTCGACATCAATGAAGCCGTTCCCTCACCATGCTTATCTATGTTTTCTCTGAATCTTTCATCCGCTACATACATCTTGCCAAGGCCCGCTAGAATCTCCTTTGTACATTCATAATAATGTGTAGTAATAAATTCTTGCCATCTAGCAACTAATGCTTGCACTGTCTCATCTTCCGGTGATAGATCCCTATACTTCGCAAACTCTTCCATAATACTATCACCATCTTGCCAGATAGCACTCCAATCTTCCTTTGAATATCCTCTTGTCTTATTCTCATACTCAGCGTATGCATCCGTCTTTCCCCATCGATTTCTTACTTCCGCTGCATACTTTTTCTTATGATTTTCTATACTTTCCATACTAAATTCCTTAAAACTCATATCTTTATTACCTCCTATTCGTTGTTCCACTAATCGAATTAATTGGTCGATACGATTTCGTTTCTCCAGTAACATAACTTTATGATTATGCAATGCATAAGTTCGATCATAGTTAGGATTATTCATGATATCTTTAATTTCTTTTAACGGAAATTCTAATTCTTTAAAGAATAGAATCTGCTGTAAACGGTCTACATCTTCCTCATGATAGATCCGATAGCCTGCCTCTGTTACTTCACTAGGTACGAGTAATCCAATTTTGTCATAGTACTGTAGTGTACGTACGGTTACACCTGAAAGTTTTGCTACTTCATGTATCTTCATCGTATTGACCTCCTTTTTTAGGACGACGGCGCCATCGCCCTACTACTTCATGATATACTATTACGCAACGTAGGAGTCAAGAGTTGTAACAAAAAAATATGCAAAAAAGGTCCCCCTTTATAGAGAACCTTCCTTCTTTCCATTACTTATATCTATTAATTTATCTGCTTCTATTCCTCTTTTCTTATTCACATAGAATAATACTCCTGCAATTATTACGAAGAAAATCGATATAAACTGTGATGTTGATAAGAATCCAACTGCTCCTCGATAATCATCTCTAAGAAATTCAATTAAGAATCTTCCCACACCATATAAAGCAAGATATAGCGCTGCTGTATTTCCTTTATATTTGGCCCTTCTAGCGTATGTAATAAGGATACCAGCGATTAAGAAATTTCCTGCTGCGGATATTAACTGCGTTGGTAATAAACTCACACCAGCAGGTGCTAAACTATCCGCAGGGAAAGCTACACCAAGTATGCTGTGCGTTTCTCTACCATAGCAACACCCCGCCATAAAGCACCCTATTCTACCAAACCCCTGCGCAATTGATATAGATGGCATTACGATATCAAAATAACTCATAAAACTAAGTTTTTTCTTAAAGCAATATAACATACACGTTAATACACCAGCTATGAGCCCCCCATAAACTACGAAACCTCCAGATCCCAATACCCCAAGTGGATCTTTCATAAAATCACCGAAACTAACAATTACATACAGTAGTTTTGCTCCAATGAAACCACTAATTACTGCAATTAACCCAATGTCAATAATAGATTCTTGATTCAATCCATATCCCTTTGCACGGCGCATGGCTACTATCACCGCTAAGATAAAGCCGATGCCAATCATCAGACCATACCCGTGAACTGTAATTCCACCAATCGTGACAATATCTTTTAACATATGCTGTTCTCCTTTGTCTTAAGCACATTTTTCCAGTGTTTTGTCCTATAAACACTGCCATTATATCATATATTCTTATCTCATACTAGCCTAATAAGTATTCCCTCATGATAAGATTAGCTCATAATCTTTTGTATTATCTTATCAAATGTCCGATCTGATAGTACTCGTTTTGAAAATACAGATAATTTGGCATTATATCCAACCAAATATCTTGTTCTTGGTTTCTTAGCACTAACCGCTTTGGCAATGGTTTTTGAAATAATCTCTGGCTTTGAAATCTTATCTGATGCATAAGTTTTTCTAAGGTAATTCACTACACGGTTTGCTTGTTTTTGATATGCCCCTTTTGAAGAAACTATAGCTAGATTCTCTGCAGCAATGGTTCCCCATTCTGTTTTGATTACCCCCGGTTCAATAAGGACTACATCTATACCAAATGGTTTCGTCTCCATACGAAGGCTATCAGAAAAACCTTCTACCGCATATTTCGTTGCATGATACCAAGCTCCAAATGGTGTACTTATCTTTCCTGCCATAGAAGATATATTAATGATTTTTCCTGAATGTTGTTTTCTCATTGTAGGAAGTACCAACTGCGTCATGCGTGCAAGTCCAAATAAATTAACATCCAATTGATTTCTTGCCTCAGCAATTGGAACATCTTCTACCGCTCCATAAAAACCATAGCCTGCATTATTTACAAGTACATCAATTCTTCCCTCTTTCTTTAATATAGTTTCTACACAGTTAACCATAGATTCTTCATCGGTTACATCTAAAGGTAAGATAGATACTCCTTTTTCTTCAATATCTTTCATCTTATTCAAACGACGTGCAGCCCCATATACTTTATAACCCATATTCTTTAGAACTAATGCTGTATCTTTACCAATTCCCGAAGATGCTCCTGTTATTAATACTACTTTTTTACTCATTTTATTTCACGCTCCTTTTTAACAGACTTTGAGCCAATTATACACTTATTGGGTTTTATTATCAATTTCTTTATATAGCTGGCGACTATGACTATAACTATTTTAGTAGTTCACTTAATCTATAATATAAGAAAATACCTATTGATGCTTCACTCTAAGCTCAATAGGTATTTCTTATATTATACCGAAGAATTCGCTCCAATATTCTTAACAATCTCTCCTGCCATAATTAGTCCAGCAACAGAAGGAACAAAGGATAAACTTCCTGGAATATCCCTACGGTCTGTACATTTTCTTTGCGCTCCAGGAGGGCAGATACAATGGCTTCTACAACTCATTGACATATCTTCTAACGGTCTAGTAGGTTTTTCTTTTGAATATACAACTGTTAGCTTCTTAACGCCTCTCTTCTTAAGTTCACGACGCATAACCTTAGCCAATGGACACATCGTAGTCTTATAGATATCCGTTACCTCAAATTTAGTAGGATCAAGTTTATTACCTGCTCCCATACAACTAATAACAGGTACATTTGCTTCTTTCGCACGCATAATAATATCAATTTTTGCTGTCACTGTATCCACAGCGTCTACTACATATGCATATTGACTAAAATCGAATTGATCCGCAGTTTCAGGCAGATAGAAACACTTATGTACTGTTACCTCTGCTTTCGGATTAATCTCGAGAATACGTTCTTTCATAACATCCGCTTTATATTTACCAACAGTCTTTCTAGTTGCTATAATTTGACGATTAATATTCGTTAGGCATACCTTATCATCATCTATTAAATCGAATGCTCCTACTCCACATCTAGCAAGTGCTTCAACAGTATATCCACCAACGCCACCAATTCCAAACACTGCAACTCTTGCCTTCGCAAGTTCCTGCATATGTTCTTCGCCTAGTAATAATTGTGCTCTTGAAAATTCATTTAACATATATACCATCCTTAATTATAATCTTAATTTCATATTAGTTCTATATGTTTAATATGATAGCTTGTCTATTATCCTTTGTCAATGGTTGTAAGCTAAAACACTGCTTTGATTTCTCTCTTTGCAACAGCCAAACGTTCTTCAAATTGCTCATAAAAATCTCTTTCTTTCAAAAATGCAGTTACATAGAATAGCTGAAGTACATACATAGAGATTTTCTTTCTTACTACTTCGTTTTCTGCCTTCATCATTGCCGCTTGCACCTCTTTTAAGAAGTAATGCCATTGATTAACAAACTCTTGATTCTTTTTTAAATCTGGAGTATCAATCCATTTGCTAACCTTAACCTTTGTTTTATTAGGCTTGCTACACTCATTAACTTGTAATATGTACTTAAAACTTTCTTCATCATAATAT
This sequence comes from Anaerosporobacter sp., assembly GCF_965301125.1. NCBI lineage: Bacteria > Bacillati > Bacillota > Clostridia > Lachnospirales > Lachnospiraceae > Anaerosporobacter > Anaerosporobacter sp. The sequence goes on from NZ_CBDLAM010000098.1 coordinate 11,275, forward strand.
CTACCTAATGGAAATATACGGCAAAATCCAGGGCGGAATGTGTGGATGCTACATCTACCTTCTTGGTTCAAGAAAACACACCTTTCCTCTTCTCCTGTCATACGAAGATTGGGTAAGATTACGGAATCTACTAGATTAAGTTCAATCTTATCAACTAATAAGTCTTCGAATCTACAATTCAAATTCTCTGACAAACGATAAATATCTAACGGGTCAAGTACCAGTGAACTTCCCATTCCCTGACAACATGCAGAGCAACCTTTGCAATCATCACAACCTGCCTTTACCATATCATTCAACTCATAGAATCTTCCATCAGATATATCACTTAAACTACAGTTTCTTTCCATCTTATAACCTCATCTCTTTCGTCATTAGCTAAAAACTAGTTTTCATTTACCAAACGTAACATATTATAACGAGTTTCTTCTTCATCAAATATTATAAATCCACATTTTTTATAAAGGGAGACTGCTGCTTTATTTGCTTTATATGCCCCAAGTGCTACTAATTCAAGTCCCTTCTCCGATGCTTCTTCTATAACAAGGTCCATTAACTTCTTTCCATATCCCTTGCCTCTTTGTTCTTCCTTTACATGTATTAAATTAAGAAGAAGATAATCCTCTTCTCTTTGGACAGTTGTCCACAACGCACCTATTACTTGCCCATCTTCATCCACATATTCTTTAATTTTGCTGTTAGTAGTGTTCATATCATTAGGAAGAAGTTTATCCATGTCTTCCACTGCCTGCTTGATACATGTCTCACGCTCTACTTTTTCTTTACCATTTAATCCTTCTAGTCCATAACTTGTTGTATCAACTATATAATTGCGTAACCTACTATAAGGCATATCTCTTTCTATTAACATAGAATCACGACCTATTCCTTTACTTTAATAACTACATAAGTAAACTTATTCTACCACACATCTAGAAAAAATAGAACATTAGAAACCTATATAAAAATAAAGCCCTCTCAAGACTGATTTTTCCTGAGAAGACTTTCATTTTTCGTATTAATTATGCTTCTTTAACTTTTACAAATAATTTCTTGATACAACTAAACGCTACCAAGATACCAAGTACCATAAGCATTAAAGCTATGAATAACTGTAAACCGTCAATCATGAATACAAATCCACCTGACACAAAGAGTTTATCACAAATAGCAATTGTTTTTTGTATTAACGCTGTAAATGTTACGATTAACATAACGCCCATTGGAACATATAAGGTCCAACCTGTACGTCCTGTAGTCTTTAAGAATACAGATAGTGCAATTAAAACTAAAGCTGCAAGTAACTGGTTCGCAGAACCAAACAATGCCCATACATTATTATAACCGCCAAGACAAAGCATGTAACCACAGATTAATGTAATAACAGTTGCAAAGTATTTGTTTGTAAGTACTTTTCTCCATGGTTCCATTTTACTTGAATCTGTTGTATCCGCATAGAAAAGTTCTTGCCATGACATACGTCCAATTCTTGCAACAGAATCAAGTGATGTAAGTGCAAGTGCAGATACACACATTGTCATAAAAACAGTCGCAAATTGTTGTGGTATTCCCATTTTAATTAAAAATCCTGCCACACCTGAAGAGAAAATAGCAAATGGTGTTCCATCTGGCTTTGTTCCATTTACAGCAACTGCTCCAACTACAACTAAAGCTACTACACCAAGAAGTGTTTCAACAACCATAGCACCATAGCCAATCATAGGAAGATCCTTTTCGTTTCGAACAGTTTTTGAAGCCGTTCCCGAAGATACTAAACTATGAAATCCTGATACAGCACCACATGCAATAGTAACAAAAAGAGTTGGGAACAGACTTCCAGTCCCTTCTATAGTAAATCCATTAAATGCATTTAGTTCCATAGAAGGATGTGCGATAATAACGCCTAAAACAGAACCGACAATCATACCAAGAAGCATGAAAGTAGTCATATAGTCACGAGGCTGCATTAAAAGCCACATTGGCATAACAGAAGCAAGGAAAAGATATGCCATAATTATGTAAATCCAAGCATCTTTTGTTGCGTAAATTGGAAGTGCTGTACCAACAGCAAACATAACAACAAGAAGAGCAATAGCAACAACTGCCTTTACTAGCTCATTCATATTTTTAGCTTTCTTTTGTATTAAACCAAAAATAATAGCCACTAATATAAATAACATAGAAATACAAGCTGCACTAGCATTATCATGTGCTACTGTTCCACCTTCAATCAATTTACCAGAAACCGCATCATATGCAGAGAAGGTTCCAGCAACCATATCTGTAAATGCTGCAATTACAAGAAGAGTGAATAACCAGCAAAACAAAAGGAATAGCTTCTTACCCACTTTACCTATATACTTCTCAATGATCATACCCATTGATTTACCTTCGTTCTTAACAGAGGCATACAAAGCACCAAAATCCTGTACTGCACCGAAAAATAGTCCGCCAATTAATAACCAAAGTAATACAGGAACCCATCCAAATACGGATGCCAAAATTGGTCCAGTTACAGGACCTGCTCCTGCAATAGAAGAAAATTGATGAGCAAATACTGTAAATTTGGAAGAAGGTACATAATCTTGTCCGTCTTCATTCAAAACAGCGGGGGTTTTTGCCCTTGGGTCCAATCCCCATTTGTTTGCAAGCCAACGTCCATAGAATACATAACCACATACTAGAACAACAATTGCAATTAATATAATAACCAATCCATTCATAATTACTGCTCCTTTTCTTTATTGTATTTATAGAAAATTATTAGCGAATTTAGATATGTGACTTGCACATACTCTTATCAAGTGTAGTGACATAGGCAACAACCAGCAATCCTTCTAGTTTAAAGTCATAATGGTGTGCTCTTCACTTTACAGATACAGTGTTTTACCGCAATGCAATGATGAAGCAATTTCTGTAAAAAAAAAAGCTTTCATCTTTGACATCATTAGATGTTGTCAAAGACGAAAGCATACAACTTCCGCGTTACCACTTTACTTCTCCCAATGGGAGCACTCTGCCTTATCTCTTCTCTGTTAACATAAATTCAAAAGTAAATCTTTAAATTTTGTTCAGAATTGTAATAAGATCTTTTTTAACGGAAAGACACCGGTGACACTTACTAAATATATGTATCTATATGGTTCAGTGTACTGCTCGCAGGCGATATTATTGAAAACTCTCTATCGACTCACACCAATCGTCGACTCTCTGAAAGAAATTGAATTCAATACTTGTTCCTGTTCAACGCATTTAACTCTCTATATTTTAATAGATAATTTACCAATTTTTTTTTATTTTTGCAATTACTTTTTAATAATTTTTTAACAATTATTTT
>NZ_CBDLAM010000099.1:0-1244 GCF_965301125.1 Anaerosporobacter sp.
TACAAAGGCACACTCGAGACTTTCACTCGTAAGAGTTCGCCCATGCTGGGCGAACCAAAAAAAGAGTTTGAAGAAAACTTCTTCAAACTCTTTAAACTAACGAATATTCAATAACAGCTCGTACGGGAATCGAACCCGTGTTTCCGCCGTGAGAGGGCGGCGTCTTGACCGCTTGACCAACGAGCCTTACAACGTAATTAATAATACCACAGAATATTTTCTTTTTCAAGTATTTTTTTGAATATTATTAAAAAATGTGAATATTCTAGATGAATTTCCTAAAACTTACATACAATTGTAATAACTTTACTCTTTCACTACCAATCCATTCTCTTTTTCTTTAATAACAATATCCTTCTAACAGATTCGTCGATTCTATCCTCGCTTATACTACCAGCTTTGACAGTTTTCAACAAACTATTATAAGATTTACGAAAATCGGATGGCATCAAGATAATGTCACAGCCGGCTTTAACTGCCATTGTTGTTGATTGTTCAACGGTATAATTCTTGCTAATTGCACCCATGTTCATGGCATCTGTAATAATTACACCATCATATCCTAATTTGTTCCGTAAGATATCCGTTACCATTACTTTCGATAATGAACTTGGAGTATTATCCCCTATCACTTTCGGTACAGATATATGACCAACCATGATTATATCAATACTATTTTTAATTCATTCAATAAAAGGATCAAGATACGCCTTTTTTAGTTGTGCGTATGTTTTATTCGTATATGCAAATCCTTTATGGGAATCTCCAACTGTAGATCCATGACCAGGAAAATGCTTATAGTTAGCATATAAGTTGGCATCATTTAATCCTTTTGCATATGCACCTGCATACGCTACTACCTTCTTAGCTGATGGACTAAAAGCGCGATTCTTAACCACTGTATTCTTTTTATTTGTTAATACATCAGAATCTGGAGCAAAGTCTAGGTTAAAACCATATTTACTTAAATATTTACCAATTGTATTACCAATCTTATAAGCCTCTTCTTTTGATGATACTGTTGATAAGTTATTAAATTTCGTAGCATTAAACTTCGGATTGTTGCCTATTCTAGCTACCTCTCCACCTTCTTCATCTATCCCAAGAAACATCGGGATTCCATCATCGGTAGTGGCATATTTCTGTGTGTTTTTCAATAATTTTGTAAGTTGACTCTCGCTTTTTATATTTCCTGAGAAGTAGATTACTCCTCCAACATGATATTTATCAATCTCATTCTTTGT